>JAUIKI010000169.1 GCA_030430875.1 Gammaproteobacteria bacterium
AGTTTAACCAGATCCCTGGGGACAAAATCGGACTGCATGGCATAGGGAGGGTTGATTTCCCTGTCTTCATCTAAATTAATTGACAGAGTGTCACCATCAGACGATAGAAGATAGTTATCCTTTTCGAGATGAGTTATTTCAAAATGAGCTGTCTTGGCAATGCCATCCTGAAAAGGAACAATATTGAAAAAGCTCTCAACCGCTCTTACCTGTTGCTTATCATCTTTTAAGGCCAGATATTCCGCAGCATTTAACCATTCATTTTTTATCTGTTCGTCGGTTCCCCAGGCATCAAGTTCTGCTTCTATCGGCCCCAGCAAGGTCAAGCGCAACAGTCTTAAAGCACGTGAAATATTATCTGCCTCACCTACCAGATTGAGTAATCGGCCCTGTTCCAGACCTTTAGCTACAAACAGAAAAAAATAGAGTGGAAATTCAAGATTGTTCAGCAAAGAGCCGTCTTTTTCATAGGTATCGCAAAGTACCAAAGTATCAAATTGACTAATCTTGTTAGTAATAAGCCTTTGAGAACTTCAGGTGGCTGACCTATCAGAATTGCTTCATGTTCACCCAGTACTGCCCTGCTTCCGTCTGCTGGCTTGATAAGCTTTAAAGCCATACTTTCCTAAATATCCTTGTATCTCAACTAGTTATAAAATTTATCGCGGTATGGCGAAATGATATCACGAAAAACTTAAGTTCCCTTTCTTTTTAGTGGTGATAAACCATCATCTCCTGTTTTGGGATTTGTCTCATTAGTCGGCTTCCTGCGTTTACCAATATTTTTTCTTAATATAGCGGGGCTGCTTAAAGCACCTGCGGCGAGCACAACAGCTTTTGCTCGAATCTCAATATCAAATTCTGGCCCAAAACCTCTAGATCCTGCTCGCACTCCCACTGCTTTATCGTGCTCAAAAATAATTTCATTGACTTTATATTGAGAAAATAAAAACGCATTCTCTTTCATTGCTGCAGGCATATAAGATACATTAGTGCCTCGCTTAGCATCAGTTGGACAACCAGCAACACAGGTACCTTGACCATCACAGTTATCAACATTTCTTAATAGTGCATGAAAGTCTAAGCCATTTTTTTCTGCATAATCTTTCACAATAAGATCAACTTTACTAAACATTGACTCTGGCGTTTCCTGAACATTAATCATTTCTTCTACCTGAGCGTAATAGGGCTCAAGATCTACGTCCAGATCAAGCTCCTGCTTCCATCTTTCCATCACGTCACTTGGGGGACGAAAATAGGTGCCATCATAAATGGTTGTTGAGCCTCCCACTGTGATTCCTTGAGGTATCCAAAAACCGGCATTGGAAATAACAGCATCCATACCATTTCGTCGATACATCTTAAACATCATATCTGACTGCTTGCCATTAAATTCATCACGCTTAAAATATTTGCCTTGTTCTACTACGGCAACAGCGTGGCCTTGCCTAGCTAGCTCATACGCCACAGGTGCTCCACCTGCTCCAGAGCCAATGATTACCACATCAACTTCAATGGGTTCTTTACCATGATGCCCCTGAGGCGTCATATTTAACTTCATCCATGGCTCGGTTTCTATTTGTTTTGGTGGCGTAATAAGGTTTTGTTTTTGTTCTTTTAGATAATGGTCTTGGGTATAAATAACTTGACTCACCATCGCTATGGTTGGCATTAATATCAAATTAGCAAGTGGTAGTTTTTTTAATCTTGCTTCTAATTTATTTGTCTGTTTTTGGCTCAGTTTTTGGATTGGTTTAAAAAAACGTAATCTAGAAATTGTCTGCAAGAGAAAATAATTGCTTTTATGGATCATATGAACATAAGCAGGTGTATTTTTTTGAATATACTCCATGCGCTCGATAAACTGCTCTTTATTAACGATCTTATTCCATCGTGGGAAAAGCAGGTTTAATAATTTGCTCAGTTTTTCTGCTTGTTTTAGATGTGGCTGATAGGCATACTTTTTACGAAGAAATTTATAATCAAAAACAGGAAATAAGATTATGGGTCGTCGATAAACGAGTACGCCATCACCTATTTCTTTATCATTTACATCAAACAGCTTGTAAGGCAATGTAATGAGTGATTTATGTAAACGCCATGGCACCAACGTGTAGCTTTTGTGACCGCGAAGATTTACTTTACCGTATTTTTTCAAGGTGAAATGCATATTATAATCAGGGCCAGTCAAATACACTTTCAATGACCCTTCAACAGGGACGTTATCATGATAACCAGGGAAGTCAGCCTCACCTTTTGCGATACGAGGCGCTGTTACACTGTAGAATTTAGGGGTGAAAGCACGAAGAGAGTAGCCAAATGGATGCTGAATGCCTTCATCATGGAAGCGTATCCAACCAGTCATGCGTTCTTGTATGATATTGCCGAATGCCATAGACTACCCTCTATAATTGTTTTTTGATGTTGGGACTGTTAATGTCGAGATTATCGCTATTTACAGGATTAATCAAGCAAGACAAGGAATTATGCAGTTGATACGTATCAGATGATGTCATCAGGGTAGAGTGGTGCGGTTTTTTCGCAAACACGTCAGTTCACATCTGTTTCTTGAAATTTTTATAACGTTCAGCATTCTCTTTCGTGTTGCCTTCCATTGCGTTTGGAAATTTTTTACGCAGATAACTTAGAATGTGTTTGTATTTTGATGAGCCTGGTTGAATAGGTAGTCGTCTCTTATCATTGCTATAGATTACTACTTGGTAGATTTCACCATTCTTTATTGCTATTCTGGAAAGATAAAACCATAAAACATAATGTTGATCTTGATTGGTAATGGCGTTTAATAAAGGGTGTTTCTCGCGTTTTATTTCAAAGGCATGTTTTATGTTTAGATAAATAACACAAGGACCTAATGCTAAAGTAAATATTGTGATCAACCACAAAACAATTTCACCTGCCAAATTCGTGTTTTTCAGTGCCTCTGGATCATCGGTTGTTAACATCCAAAATGAAAATAGGCCAAGGGAAGTAATTAAGACGCCTATGATATTCATTTTTAAAATTGAAAATTTTAAAGCCTTTTTAAATTCAGCGTCAGTCATTGAGAGTTTTTCTGATTAATTGCTCATTCAAAAATGCTAACCTCTCAGGTGTGCCAATATCAAACCACTGGCCAGAAAAAAAGTTTCCCGTCACACGTTGTTGATCGCAAGCTGTTCGAAACAGTGGTGCGATGGGAAATGATTTTGGTGGGTTAGGTTTGAGTGACAACAGTTTTGGTGAAATGACGCTGATGCCACTGAACGTCAATTGATGTTCACTTTGGTTAAGCACTAGCGATGAATTTTTTGTTAATCCAAAATCACCAGATGGATTGTGTTCTGGGTTTTCAACTAAAATTAAATGTGCGAGTCCGGAAATCTTTTTTGGTAAGTTGGCAAAATCATAATCCGTCCAGACATCGGCATTGACACAAACAAATGCATCATCAGTATTGTTTGGACAAAGTAATGGCATAGCATTCAAAATACCTCCGCCTGTCTCCAGGCCATTAGGTTCTTTTGAAAAGGTCACTATCGCATCAAATTGTGACCCATCTCCGACAAACTTAATAATTTTTTCGCCCAAATGCGCCACATTTATCACAATGTCAGAGATGCCAGATAACACCAATTTTTCAATATGATATTGAATCAGTGGTTTTTCAGCAATTTTAAGTAAGGATTTTGGGGTGTGATTTGTCAATGGTCGCATACGTTCACCTCGACCTGCTGCCAAAATCATCGCTTTCATGATTCAGATGCCACTGTTGTTTGAATCAGCGCACTGGTAATTTTATGTTGATAAATTGGCATGACACGTTGATTTAACCATTGAGAAAAGCCTGCTAACTCTGGATATTTTTTTGCAACACTTAGCACATAATTCAATGTGCGTGGAATATCGTTTAAATAAGTATTTTTGCCATCACGAATATTAAGACGAGAAAAAATACCGATAGCTTTTAAGTGACGTTGAATGCCCATCCAATCAAACCAAGACATAAATTTTTCTGGTTGGTGTTTTATCAGATTTTTTGTAAACGCTTGCTGATAATAATAGTCAACCCACTGCTGGATTTGTTGTTCTGGCCAGCTAATGTAGCAGTCACGAAGTAGTGAAACTAAATC
>JAUIKI010000170.1 GCA_030430875.1 Gammaproteobacteria bacterium
TGATTTCTAAAATTGAATCCGGCCTTCTTCACCTATTCATCAAACACACCTCAGCATCTATTACGATCAACGAGAATGCGGATCCTGACGTCCTCAGAGACTTGGAGATGGCCACAAACCGCGTTGTTGAAGAAGATTGGCCGTATATACATACCGCTGAGGGACCAGATGATATGCCAGCCCACGTCAAATCCAGTCTTTATGGCTCGAGTCTCATCATTCCAATCACAAACGGGAAACTCAATTTAGGTACCTGGCAAGGAATTTATCTCGGCGAACATCGCAACAATGCTGGCAGTCGATCCATTGTAGTGACATTGCAGGGAGAGCGATAAATTGTGATACATTCCTTACCATCAACATTTAAACTCAAATTTTCGAATGCAAATGTGATTTAACTGCACTATCACTATTTAAAAAATTATGCAGAAAAAAACCATGAACAAACACGAAACGATCAATTATATTGAATTCCCTGCTGAAAACATTCAGGAAACTAAACAGTTCTTCACGCAGGTATTCAACTGGAATTTTGAGGACTTTGGTCCAGAATATGCCGCTTTTTCTGACCAAGGAATCAATGGTGGTTTTTTCAAATCAACGCTCAAAGCAAATACCAGCAAAGGCTCTGCACTCATTGTGTTTTATAGTGACAACCTTGAAGCAACTTATAAGAAAATTGAACACTTTGGTGGCAAAATTATCAAACCAATCTTCTCATTTCCGGGCGGTCGTCGCTTTCATTTCACCGAACCCAGCGGCAATGAATTTGCAGTGTGGTCGGATAAATCAATCTAATAAAAAAATCAGAAGACATAAGCCAACAATCACACTCATCTTATAAAAGTCCAACTCTTTTTTCATATTAACCCGTACTCTTAATTCATCTCTCAAAGGAGTTCTTTGACGATTAGCAAACCAGGTGATTACTGCAATTCTCTTGATGAGTGACAGATCGTGGTAATCTAAACCATGGATGCGTTTTAAAATGAACGGAGTCTGAACTCCACTCTGGGCTATCATGAAGCACTAACATAGAAAATTCAAACTCCTCTCTTAATAGCATTCCATCCTTAGTGAACAGACGTATAAATCCACCAATGCTATCTGAGCCACTGCCTGGGAGTGAAAAAGACGGAAAAAACGTTTCAACGCTATATCGTTGTATGTAATATTCACCATCAGGGCTCCACATTGGCTCTCCAAATGGTTTACCTTGTTTCCATTGAAAATACAAAAAAATGAGCGTGCTTAGTAAAACACTATAAATGATAAGTTTCTTTTTTGTTTTCATAACAAGCTGTATAGGTTTTTATGGCTACCAATAAATATTTTAACTTTGAATGAATAATATGATGAAAAAATGATGCTCTATAGATGGCGCAGTCAGTTTCTTAACAATTTAATTGTAAATTATATTCTGAAACCATCTAAACCCCAGCAATATTTCATTATGAATAACCTATAACTTAAAAAAATGATTTTTTAAAATCCGAAAACAATCTAAATCAAACTGGTATTTTTTGGGGTGTTTTAATAATATGTCGACATTTTCAACAGAATCTGCCATTCCTAAATAACACCATTGATCAAATACATGGAACTCTTTTTTCCGACTAGTTGAGTGTGTTTGTTCCCAAACAATAGGTTGTTGGGAAGGCCAATTTGGAATGCGGTATTTCACTAATGCTGCAAGCAATCGATAATAGTGAAATTGTGGTGTTTCTTTTCCAACACACACGCCTCGGCATTGATTTCTGGCATGTGCTTTGCAAGCATAATTCGTTGTTTCCAACCCTAAATAAACCGGACATAACTGATGATGTTTCTGCAAGCATTGTAAAAAATACTGCGCTGATTTTTCATGTCGAAACACACCAAAACAAGCCTGAATCGCTGAGAGATTATCAGCAGAAACCATTTCTGTTTTCAATTGGACCAATCCAGAATCAATTGATTGATTCTCATCAAACAACCGCAACTCATTAAGCATCAAAACACAGTGATTATTGTTTCGAGACGGTGTCACTTCACAATCTTTTGACCTTTTTCCTGCGAGGATTTTTTTATCTAAAAAAAATTGCGAGGTTATTTTATTCATATCAATGATCATCTTCGTTGACTCTTCCTGTGTCCTATCCCAATTAAATTCATATTGCATCTTAATATCCTCTTTCACGAATTAATCCCACATAAATACCTTCAATGACTAAGTAGTCTGGGTGCACACCAATCACTGGATACGCTGGATTTTCAGGTACCAAGCTGATATTTTTACCTTGAATTTTCAAACGCTTCACCGTGACTTCTTGATCTAATCTCGCCACAACAATTTGACCATTTTCAGCAACTTGTGATTTTTTCACAGCAATTAAATCATCATTTAAAATGCCAGCATCTCGCATGCTATCACCACAAACACGCAGCAAATAATCAGCTTCTTGTTGAAACAATGTTTCCGGCAAGGCCAAATAACTCTCGACATTTTCAACAGCTTCAATCGGCATTCCTGCAGCGACCTTCCCAATTAGTGGCAATTGAAATGGATTGGTCAATAGTTGAATGCCGCGTGATATTTCGCTGTATAACTTGATATAACCTTTGCGTTCTAATGCTTTCAAATGATCACTAGCTGCCGTGTTTGATCGACATTCCAATGCTTTAGCAATCTCTGAATGAGTCGGTGGAATACCGTTTTCATCCACATAATGCTGAAGAAAAGTGAGCACTTCTTGCTGACGATGCGTCAATGATTTCATGTGTTTTTTGCCTCAATTTTGCTTGGTCATATAAACAATACATTAGATACTGTTCATTTAAACAGTATACAAACAGCCAGTAGTTATTGTAAACCCCAAAGCTGAATTATCATGCAAAAATTTCAGATAAATTTAATACGATCAGAGTCAAGATCACTATTTCAGAAACATCAGCGATTCTTAAATTTGATTTAGTGTTGGTAAACTCAAGAAAGTCGACATGCCTGATCATTTATCACTCTCCTGGACAATTAGCACGAGACCATTTCAACGAAGAAAATGACATTATGGAGACCATTGCATTAAAGCGACAAGCGTAAAAAAAGATTGATCTAAGTCTTTATGAACAGGAGCCTCTGATCAAACATTTCGCATCAAGTTCAAGTTCTGGAGCAACAGCAGGTTTATGCAATGATCTCAGAATAGAGATCGATTGAAACAGACGACATACAGGCACTGTCTGCAAATATTTCAGCCTAAATTACCTCATTGAAAAAACCGGGTATTTAGACTGAATAGTGAATTCAAACACATCAATAGTACAAATTTTTTCTTTGCTCCATTGTATCAATACTCATCAGGCCAATCGGGATTCGTCGACGATATCATTAGCTTTACTATAATAAAGGCTGCAGATGGACCTTAAATAGGCATAACCATCAAATGTTTTACTATTTCCGAAGTAAAGATACTTTGAATGCGCAATATCTGAAGCGTTAATAATACGACCACGTCTGTGTCGTTTAAATACACTCTTCCATTCAATGATGTTATAGGTACCTTGCTTCAAATTGATAGAAGTTTCCTTCGGGGTCTTATATTTTTTACCAAGCTTGTAAGAAACTTGCATGGTGATATCCCCTGTCATAGCTTTAACTCTCAAACAAACATCATCAGCATAATGAGATTTACTAATATTGCCAAATACTTCGCAGTCGTACCAAAACCATTTACTCGTATCTGAATATTTATCGACACACTCAGCACGCGGCACATTGCTTGAGTCAGCGATTAGATCATCACGAGTTTCAACCGTGTTTCTTGTTTGTTGCTCTTCAACCCTTCTATTTATCGCTTGTTGCTCGTCAATAGCTTGTAGTGTCAGATATGTTGTTCTGGAAATTTCTTCCCCAGTAAGAATTTCAAAAACAAGGCTGGTTCGATCCGCAAAAGTTAGCTGATAAACTTCCCTTGGAATATTTGTTTTTGAACCAATGGGGATGGTTGTGGAGATAATAACCCCATCAGACGGATCAAAAGAGATGCTCATCTCACCTTGTCCATCGTTGGTTGGTGCGGTTTGTAAAACAATGATTGCTTGATCTTCTTCATATCGATTTTCAAGCGCATTTGCAGAGGC
>JAUIKI010000171.1 GCA_030430875.1 Gammaproteobacteria bacterium
GAGAGCTTTCATTCGACCATGAATCAATTCAATCGAGAGATTGGGCAGGGTTTTAGAGAGCGTTTCTTTTGTCATTTCCGCTGCTTGACATTGCAATTCTTCTGATTCTTCAATGAGAGTGCAAACCCAGTAAATTTGTCGGCCTTCCTGGCAATAGGCGCTAATATGCTCAATAAGTTCATCACGTTTTTCAGCAGACATCACCACTGTTTTGACAGGTTTTCTACCTGGAGGTAACTCATCTAAAACGGATGAGTCTAAGTCAGCGTAAATGCTCATGGCGAGCGTGCGGGGGATGGGTGTTGCTGTCATAATAAGTTGGTGTGGTGCATAACCTTGATTTGACGCTTTATCACGTAGCATCAATCGTTGGTGGACGCCAAAGCGATGTTGCTCATCAACGATGATGACACTTAAATTTGCAAAAATAACCTCTTCTTGAAAAATTGCGTGAGTGCCGATAACAAGATTTGTTTCGCCATTTGCAATCTTAGCAAGTTGTTCTCGTCGTTCTTTCATTCCAAGGTGTCCCGTCAAGCATCCCACAGAGATTCCCAGTGGCTCAAACCATTCACGCAATGTTGCAACGTGTTGCCCAACTAAAATTTCAGTGGGTGCAAGCAGAGCAGCTTGAAAGCCATTTTCAATGCATTGCAGTGCTGTAAGGGCAGCAATCACAGTTTTTCCTGATCCAACATCGCCCTGTAATAATCTCAACATGGGTATTGGTTTAGCAATTTCCTGTGAAATAATATTCAATACATTTTTTTGTGCATTGGTTAATTCAAAGGGAAGATTACCAAGAAATTTTTCCAATAAATCAGACTTTTTTTGTAATGCATGTGCCGGAATGCTACGAGCTTGTTTTCGTAATTTTAATAGGCTGAGATGGTGGGCCAGTAATTCTTCAAAAGCTAGTCGTTGTTGTGCGGGGTGATTACCTGTTTTAATTGCAGCATATGTTATCTGTTTTGGTGGTCGGTGTAGCATCTCAATTGCTTGGCTCAAATCAGATAATTTTAATTTGGACTCCAATGCACTTGGAATCCAATCGGTTAAGCAGCCTGGTTGGTGAAGATATTCTAAAGCTTGATTGACAAAATCACGAAGCCTGGTTTGTGTGACTCCATCAGTGGTTGGATAAATTGGCGTTAAACATGACTCAAGTGGTGGTTTTTTATCGGGATTAATCACTTGATATTCTGGGTGATATATTTCATAGCCAGTACTGCCGTGACGAATCTGACCATAGCAACGTACGATTGCTCCAGGAGAAAGTTGATTTCGTTGAGCTTGAGTGAAATAAAAAAATCGTAAACTCACGATGCCTGTTTGATCTTGGAGTTGACAGATCAGGCTACGACGTTTTCGTATTACAATTTCAGAGTAGATGATTTTACCTTCAATCAAGATCTCTTCAGAAAACCGAGCTTGACCAATTGGGGTAAGCATTGTGCGATCTTGGAATCGAAAAGGTAGGTGAAATAGCAAATCTTGCAGTGTGGAAATTCCAAGTTTAGCTAGTTTCTTTTCGACAACCTTACCTGCTCCTTTGAGTTGATGAATTGGAATATGATCGAGAGTAGTTGTCATGTAATTTTTTGATAAAGTAAGTAAGGTTTTATTCTAATCATTCATGATTAAGTGCTCTATAGCCGTATGTGAAATATGGCTCATTTTGTTGGTTATTGAGCCAGAAGTAACAAAATTTAGCAGTTTTTTATGGTCTGACTGACATGCTTACTGGCTAATCTCACATTTAAGCATTACTCTTTCATGTGTGTTTTTTAATATCAGGCTATTTTATTCGTAATGAGGTTGCATAAGTGTAATGAAAAAATGGTTTTTTAATATTGTTGTCTTCATATTGCTGTTTGTTGGCATAACAGTTTGGTTAAATTTTCCGAATTTAGGTGATCCGATTCCTGGAAACCCTGCCCATCATCTCACTCATGGATTTCAAAATCCACCTGGAAGTCCAGAGAAAAAGGTTTCTTTGGATACGATTAAGTTTTTATGGAGTCGCATTACACATTCAGATGATTTGACTAAAATTCCAGAAGGTCATGTGGTTAATTCTGAGAAAGCACTTGCTGATTTCGAAGCAATGCAGGGGAGCGACAGCATCACTTGGATTGGGCATATGACTGCTGTGTTGCGTATGCAAAATAAGATGATACTCATTGATCCGTGGTTTACTGATTACACAACCCCTGTTCCACCATTAGGTCCAAAACGTGTCACTCCCCCTGGAATTGAGCTTGAAAATTTACCGCAAGTAGATTTTGTTGTTATTTCACACAATCATTACGATCATCTTGATTTGCCGACACTTGAGCAGCTACCAAATCCAGAAAAAATCATTGTCATTGTTCCTCTGAAAGTAGCCCAGTATTTTTCACATATTCCTTTCAAAGAAGTGATTGAGTTGGATTGGTATGACACCTTTGAGCATGATGCCTTTAAATTTACGGCCCTGCCGGTTGTGCATTGGTCGAAACGAACTTTGTTTGATACGAATAAGACATTGTGGGCTGGGTTTTCGATTGAATCACCGCAAGGAAAAAAAGTATTCTATGGTGAGGGTGATTATGGTGAAGTTTATCGCGACGTGGGAGAGAAAATGGGAGGATTTGATTTGGCATTAATTGCCAATGGTGCTTATTTACCCCGTGGTGTTATGCAAGGTTCACATTGTGTACCTGACATGTGCGTTGAGATGGGGCTTGATTTACAAGCTAAAAATTTAGTGCCCCTGCATTGGGGAACCGTGTCTCTGGGTGCAGAACCCATGTTTGAGCCGGGAGCATTATTTGCGAAGGCAGCACCAGAGAAAGGAGTTGACTCAAGACATGTCTGGATCATGCGCATTGGTGAGACAAGACCATTTTGATGGTGAAGAGTAGGTCAGAATAGTCTGGTTTTATGGTATTGCTAAATAGTAAATATGCAAGAGACAATTGCTTTTTTCTAGGGGTGTTCCACTCTATTGTTTACTCTGTTTGCCAAAGACGTTGCCACCGTTTTGAATCATCTTTTTTTGGCTCGGTATTAAATGACTGATTGTTTTTTTCCATTTCTTGACGAGTGTCAGTGATGTCTCAGTCAGTTAAATTATCTAGCGTTTTTGCTTCTGTTTCAAATCATTTAGGCTATCCGTTTAAATACTATTTCGCTCCTGAACAAGAAGCCTCACCTTACGAATATCTTCTTTAACAGCCTGATTAAACATAGCCGTATAAAATTCACCAAAAGAATCTTTTAGAGAAAGAGGTATGTTCACATTTGATGGAGTTTCTACGGTAAGATAGTTTGTAATTTCAATTCGACCTTTTTTGTTAGGGTGAAAAAATAATTCTTGGGTGTCCTTTGCATTCACTGTGTCCAATCGAATCGGTAACATAAGTTTTTGGTGATTTGAACGCAATTTGCAACGGTCTTAAATAGTTTGTGCCTAATTTTGCTTGTTTTTCCAAGTTAACTTTAGCCACGAAGAAGCGTGTATCTTTTTTGATCAGACTAACAATAACCTCAATAATAATGCATTGCCCTATTGTCCTGAAGGTATCCATGCCTGATTTGTTAGAAAAATAACGGCGATGATGCCAATATTGGCTGAATTAAACAAATGCTTGTTGTTAACACGAATGATAAATTTTGAGCCAATGGCAATTACAACAACCAACATAACAATCAAAATTTCGCTGGTCTTTAATAATAAGCACAATGAGTTATTTGAGACAGCCTAATTAGAAAAAATATTGGTTGACTGAGTTGGTAAATAAATATTGCGTGACTATTCAATTCAAGCTCGATTGGATATTGAATAGTCATTGATGAGATGAGCCACCTATCTTTTGATAACAGCTAATCGTTACATTACTCTGTTGGTCTTGTTTTGTTTGCTTTTACCGCCACGATTGTCTAAATTTCATTCAGGAGCATCGTTATATATTAGAGAGCTGGGTATCTGTATATTGAACCATGATGGTCTTTTTCATGTAAATTAAACTTAAATGATAGGGAGCTGTGAAATGAATACACGAAAATATCTAACAATATTAGCTACTGGTTTAGCTATTGCGCTTTTTTCAATAAACGTATT
>JAUIKI010000172.1 GCA_030430875.1 Gammaproteobacteria bacterium
GGAATTTATATAATAAATAGCAAAGATAGTAGTAATATTATAGCTTGATGAGGTATATTTAGTTAAATGGAGAGTAAGATGAAGTATTTATTTCTTATGCGTCATGCTCAAGCAGAGACGTTAGGTTTTCAAGGAAGTGACCATGACCGGCAGTTAACCGAACTAGGTGAACAGCAGGCTAGAAATATGGCTGAAAAAATTGGTGAGCAGCTGAGTAAAATAGAGTTTATCCTGGTTAGTTCGGCAGCAAGAACATTGGCGACAGCTGAAATTGTGGCAAAGCATATAGCCCTTTCAAATGATCAGATTAAGATAGATCAGCGTATTTATAACGCTGAATCTGACGTGTTATCTGAAGTTGTTCATGAGTTACCAGATATTTTTTCGACTGTTTTACTGGTTGCTCATAACCCTGGTGTTAGTGAGCTATGTTTCAATTATACAGATCAAGGGATTTCGTTTCGTCCTGCATCAGCTTGTTTGCTTAAGGCAGATGTTGAGTGTTGGCGTGAAATAGGCAGTGGAACTCAGTTGCTTTGGCAAAAAACATAGCAAGCTTAGTTGGTTGTTTTTGATGAAAAATAATTGTCTAAACAGCTTCTCAGGATTTGCCAATGAAACTGCTGAAATTGAAGTGTGATGTCTGAGTGGAGAATTGATTAACTCAAGGTGAGAGCTGTTGTTCGATGGCTATTTATTCAGAAAATCAATAAGTTGTGTTAAAAAAACCGTGTAAAAAAGTTAAAAAATCTTTGCTTTTTATCTCAAAACGTATACCATTGCTGCGTCTCGTCAGCTATAGACGACTTTTATTAATTATCATGAATCATTTAGAAGGATTAATACCATGGTTAAAACATTATTAAAATCTTTAATTCCTGTTTCAGCAGGAGTACTTCTCGTTGCGTGTGGTGGTGGAACTTCAAAATTAGAAGATATGCTTAATCAAGCCAATACTGATGTAAAAGCCTGTTCAGGCAATGGTCAAGAGCTTATGAACTGCGTTCAAGGCGTAATGACTCAACTTGGACAAGATTGGGCACAATTAGCGCCTGAGCTTCAAGGTATGTCAGAAAGTGATGCAACTCGAATTACTGGTATGTACCAAGAGTTGGTAAACACAACAACTGAATTGGTCATGGAAGCTAGCACGAATATGAGCGCTCCAGAAGAAGAGATTGAACCAGAAATGGATGATGCTGATGTTGATGTTGATGTTGAAACAGATGAGTCTATGACAGACGATGTTGAGCCTGAAGCTGAAGTTGAAATTCAGGAATAAATGTCTTTGAAACTAGCAGCAGATGCTGCTAGTTTTTCTCCACATAAAACACCTGATCCAACAGTTTTCTGTCTTCAATAAACACCAGCATACGCCATTCTCCTTCTGCTATTTCACTTTCTTCAGTGAATTCAAATGCTATCAAGTGATAACCAGCTTGTGGTGACAGTTCTTGATTGACTTCAATTTTATCTTGGCGCTTTCCATTGATTGGATTAGTAATACCAGGTGTTAGATAAAGTAGTTTAACTTGAATTTTTTCATCGCTTTTTTCGTGATTAATTTTATACCGCGCACCAAATTTTACGCCAAGTCTACCAGGGATCTTATTAGTTTCTCGTATAGGTTGATTGTTTTTACTAATAATACGCTCGCCCGGTTGTGCTGATATATAACTTGTTTCAAAAATTCCATACTCGTAACCTTCAATGACGCTGACGTCAGGGTTGATTTCAGCATTTGAGCTTGAGGTGAAAATTAACAAGTGTAGGCAAAAGAGAATTTTTTTCATGTGGTTTCCTTATTAAGTAGATTAATGTTGATTCATTGTAAATGATTTCACTGCTATTTTGAAAAAGTAAATTTAGTAGTTAGATGGCTATTACAGAGCTTGAAGTTTTTGCAAAAAGAACAATAAAAAGAAAAAATCAGTAAGCAAAGCATCAGTATTTCATCAAAAAATACAAGGAATAAGACCAATGATAAGCATCACACTCAAATAGTCCTTTGGCGCAAAATAGTCTCCAGTTGTGCTTGGTATCGTTTGGATGTGTTGGCAGCAATGAGTCGATGAAGAAATTGTTGGAGTATATGGTCGCAGAAAGTTTCTTTGGGCGTTTAAAATAGGAGCGCATGTGGTGGCAATCCTGTCAGATACGTGGGAGGCTTGCCAAGATATTTTGAATTACCCAACGATAATTTTACAAAGCCTGTTAGTTGCATTCATCGCTTGGATACATAAAGTTGCTTTATTTTAGTTTAAGCTTAACGAATCGTTATCATTTTCTAGACTAGTATCGTTAGAAAAAATTAATTTTTCATTCTCTGGTCGGTCTAGTGGGCACTCAAAACGCAATCGAATTGTACCAGAAAAAGCATCGTCATTAATGGAGTAAGTGCATAAAAGTGTGTGATTTTTATCATCTCGATGGCTCATGATCCGGCTAAAACGAAGAGAGAGATAGACGGTTTTCAGTGATGAAACTTGTTTGTTAGCATTCAGTAATAATTCATCGCCCCAGACTGGCATATCTTTTGTTTTTTTACCTGCATAATGTAGTCCTATAGAAACACTTAAATCACCAATTATACGTAGTGCAAGTGGCATTGATATGAAGTCAACTGGGCTATTGATTGACAATGCAACATTATAATTATTATCTAGTTTTTTCACCTCGGTTACACTGTAATATTCTTTTTGAATATCAGTGCGTAAATAGACGCTTGTTAGTTGATTAACTTTTTCAATATCAACTGATTCATAATCGGATGTTTGGCATCGATGGCTAAGCCAGTTATGAGAGTATACTTGCCCTGAAAAAGCCTCAATTTCTTTCTTTTCAACTAATTGTGTATCACCTTTTTTATCCACTTCGATGAGTGCTGGTTTTAGCCTGCCATTAAAGCTCATTGACATAGCATAACAATAGGAGCCACAATGTTGAATAAACAAATAGTCACCTGTTTTAACTGAGTCAAGAGATGTGTTTGGTAGTAAAATATCACCTGAAAAGCAAAGAGGCCCACCAATGGAATCTTTGCCCATTAAGGGTAAAGGTTTTTTATCTGAGGTTAATATTTGACGATGCCAATTAACAAGAATGGCACTGATGATTTGTTCGCTTCCTACATCAATAATTCCCCATTTCTTTCCCCAGGTGACTTTGGAATTTTTGACCTGTGTTAAGATCCCCATAGTGTTGCCAACTAATGAATTACCAGGCTCAATAAAATAAGAAAATTTCGATCGCATTTTTTGGTTTAATGCTTGGCCTAATTCATCTATCGTTGGATAATTTTCTTTAGCACTCCAAGGCACGCCAAGACCACCTCCCAGGTTAATCGAATTAATGTCATGATGTGTTGACTGATTAATAAGATCAGTCATCTCATGTAAATAATCAATTAAATGCTCAAAAGTGTCCACATTGTCCATTTGTGTGCCAACATGCATGTGGATCCCAGATATTGGCAATAATATAGATTCTAGTAATTTTTCAATCCCATCTTGTTGAATACCAAATTTTGAGCTAGTTAAGCCATGTGACGTATATTTCTGCCAATCAGCTATATTTTCATATCCTTTTAACTTTTTATCTGGTGGGTTTATTCTTACAAATACTTTCCCTGTGAATTTTTTATTCAGCATCTCACGATCAATTTCAACTAATTGCTCAACACTATCAATGACAATTGACCCTCCACGTTCAAGAATAAATACATGTTCTTTGACTGTGGCTATAGGTGAGTTATAAATAATTTTTTTTAATGGAATTCCTGCAAGCTCTGCAATTTTAACCTCATTCATAGAAGCGGCATCAGCACCAACACCCCACTCAGCCAGATAAGATAATACTGATAGCGATGGATTAGTTTTTATTGGAAATGCAATTTTTTCTGGATCCTTTATTAGTTTAAGGTAAGCACAAAAATTATCATGTAGTTGTTTTGGGGAAAAAACATACAATGGTGTGCCATATTTCTTACCTAATTTTTCGAAGTCTAATTGATGCGACCATTTTTCCATCATTAATACCGTATATATTCTATGAAGAGTTCAA
>JAUIKI010000173.1 GCA_030430875.1 Gammaproteobacteria bacterium
TTGTTATTATGAAAAGGTGATAAGCATATGACGTTTAAGGGGTTTTCCAATGGTCAAGTCTGAATTGATTGAGAATCTGGCAGAGCGAGCTGACGTAACGTTAGCGAAAGCAGAAGAAGTAGTGGATCTGTTTTTTGATGCAATCGGCGACACACTTTGCAAAGGCGATCGTGTCGAGATCCGTGGGTTTGGAGCGTTTACTGTTCGTGAGTACAAAGCTTACGAAGGACGAAATCCAAAAACTGGTTAAGTTGTTGAGCTTTTGAGTAAATATGTTCCGCATTTTAAGCCAGGAAAAGAGCTGAGAGAGCGCATTAATCGCAAACCTGAAGCAGATAATTCATAATCATGACATATATAAAATATATATTTTTTACATGTCTCGCACTTTTGTTGGCATTTTTCAGCGTTGAATTTATTACTGCTAATACACGACTAATTACCGTTAAGCTTTTAGGTCTTTCTTCGCCTGAGTTAACACTGGGGTTGTGGTTGATTATTGCCTTGGTGGTTGGTGCTTTATTAGGGTTTTTAGTTAACATGGGTATGGTTTTTTCCACAAAACTTAAAATGCTAAGGTTATACCGAGATCTTCATCGTATAGAGAAAGAGTTAGCAAAGTTGAAAAGTAAATCTGGTTCGATATCTTCTTACGAAACGGAAAAACTGCTGTAATAATCATTACTCTATTTGGGTATTATCAATAAAGTGCTGATGTCGTTTTGGAGAGAAATGATGTGTATTAGTTTTTTTGATATTGGTCAATTCACTCTGATATGCAATAAGCTCATGATTGATATTGCAGTCGAAATGAAGTTTTGAAGCAATGTTGATATTGTGGTTTTTGTTACAGCAAAATTTACGGTATTTAGCTTTGCCGGCATTTTAAAGTGATGGCTAATCAATGAGCTTATTATTAATTCTCACCACGGTTTTCATCGTATTTGTTCTTGGGTTTCTAATAGGCCATCATTGGCGATATTTTTCGTCAACTTTCATTCCTGTGAAGTTTCAGAGCTTTAAAATACTTGAGTTCACAGAAAAATCTTATTTCAAAGGCCTTAATTATTTGTTAAATGATCAAACTGATGAAGCCATTGAAACCTTTACCGAAGTTTTTGAAGTATCCCCTCACACAATAGAAACACATTTGGCGCTTGGGAATTTATTGCGTAAGCGAGGAGAAATTGATAAAGCAATTCAGATTCATCAAAACCTTTTGGCAAGTTCGCAAATAAGTTCAGTAGAAATAAATTATGTGAGTTTGGAGCTTGCTCGTGATTTTATGGCGGCAGGTTTGTTTGATCGAGCAGAAAGATTATTGAAAAAACTTGCTCATATTGAAGAGATCACCGCAAGTTGGCGTTCAACTTTAAAAGTAACGCTACAATGGGAGAGCCTGGATGTTTTATTAGATATCTACCAACAGACTAACGATTGGGATCAAGCTATTTGGGCTGGAGAGCAGTTGCTTCGCTATGATCGTGCTAAATATAAGCAATTATTAGCACAGTTTTTATGTGAAAAAACACAAGTAATGATAAACACAGGTAATTTTGAAGCGGCACGTGGTTGTATTGAAAAAGCAGTTTGGTTTGATAGCAAATGTGTTAGAGCAATATTGTTAGAAGGAGAATTGGAATTTCGTTTAGGAAACTTCAAGCAGTCAATCAAAGTGTTAAAACGTGTAGCTAACCTAGATAAAGCACTTTTAGTTGAAGCAATTCCATTATTAGAAAAAAATTATGAATGCTTAAACCTTTCGAAGGAATGGCACGACTTCTTGTGTGAAATATTAAATAAATCTCAAGAAATCTATATTTTAGTTATAGTGTTTGAGTCATTGAATAAGACTGGCCAAACACCTATTGACCTTTATCAAGTAATGATTGATAAGTTAAACGAAAATCCTTCATTGCAGTCATTAAAGTGGTTGCTTAAAATTAAGCAGCAAAAAAAATTGGATGGATTGGATGATGATTTGCTTATTGAGCTCGTTCAATATCTAATTAAGAAAAAAGCAAAATATTGTTGTAATCACTGTGGTTTTACCAGCAAGATCTTATATTGGCTTTGTCCGAGCTGTCGGCATTGGAACACAATGCGTCCTATTTCAATTTAGGTATCTAATGAAACAATTTAAAGCTAAATCTTCAATTATCTTGGCGCTTGATTTTGATAATGATATTGAGGCATTAACTCTGCTTCAAAAAATTGATCCTCACCTTTGTCGTGTAAAAATTGGTAAGGAGTTATTTACTCAGTACGGCCCGGGACTTGTTGAAAAAGTTCAAATATTAGGTTTTGATGTGTTTCTGGATTTGAAATTCCATGATATTCCTAACACCGTTGCCGGGGCAATTAAAGCAGTGAGCTCCTTGGGTGTTTGGATGACAACATTACATGTTTCTGGTGGGCTGCGCATGATAGAGGCTGCTAGAGATGCTGTTGAGAGTTGCGTTTCTGCTCAAAAGCCATTATTGATTGGCGTGACTGTTTTGACAAGTTTGGCAGATCAAGATTTGGCAGAAGTAGGATTTGCTAATGATGTTAATGCACTGGTTTTATCAATGGCAAAATTAGCTGTCAAAGGTGGTCTTGATGGGGTTGTTTGTTCAGCGATTGATTTGCCGCTGCTAACCCCAACGTTTAATGATAAGCTTTGTTTTGTTACTCCAGGGATTAAACTTGTCGATACTGCTGTGGATGATCAAGTTCGAGTGATGCGCCCTGAAAAAGCCATAAAACTGGGCAGTGATTATCTAGTGATTGGTCGTGCTATCACAAAAAGCCGTAACCCAATAGAGACATTGACTACACTTTATTCATCTATTGCCTAATTTTTTTCTAAAAATCTCATGTTATTCTGCTGCCTTCTTTAATCAATATAGAACTCAGGAGAAGCACGATGAAAATCATTATGACTCGTTTATTGTTAATAATTTGGTTGGTATGTTTTGTTCAAATTGCTGTGGGTGCAGATCAGCAAACCAATTTGATTGATATTAATATGGCTGATATTGAAACATTGGTGGAATTGGATGGAGTTGGTCAAGCTCGAGCACAAGCAATTATTGACTATCGAGAAAAAAATGGTCCATTTTCAAGTATTGATGAGTTAGTGAGCGTGAAAGGTATAGGCGAATCTTTGCTGGAAAAGAATAGAGATAGACTTGCTATTTCTTCTTCTACTGGAGCTTCAGACTAAATTGCAGGTGCGAATTACCGCACAATATTTGTTGTTATCTTAATTTATGGCCAGTCCATATTTGATTTAATATCTATTTGCAAAGATTTCTCAGATTAAATATGGGCTGGTTATGTTTTGTTTGTCATCTCTGCGGTCGGCAAGCAGAGCTCCACAGGTTTTACCCGTGAGAATTTATATGTATGAGAAGAAAGTTTGTTTTGTATTGATAGTCTGCAAAATTGAAATCGACAAGGTTTTTCTTAAAAAAATGATTGAGGGGGGATGAAAGTTTGAGTAAAAGTCTGTTACCAACTTGGCTAATCAATTGGTATTGACTCTCGTTTGCAGTAAGAAAGAAAAGTGTTCTCTAATAAACTTACAACTGTCATTGGTCCGACTCCACCTGGAACAGGAGTGATCCAACTGGCTTTTGATTTGGCCTTGGAGAATTCAATATCTCCAATGATTTGGCCATTTTTAGTACGATTAATGCCAACATCAACTACTACAGCATCCTGTTTAATCCAATCTCCTTTGATGAGTTCAGGTTTACCAACGGCTGCAATGATAATATCAGCTTGACCAACTTTTTCAGGGAGGTTTTTTGTGAACCGATGGCAAATGGTCACCGTGGCTCCCTCGAGTAGCATTAATAGTCCAAGTGGACGTCCAACAATATTAGAAGCACCAACAATGAGTACATCTTTGCCCAGTAGCTCAATGTCGGCTGATTTTAGTAACTTGCATATACCTTTTGGGGTGCAGGATTGTAGGCTCTCAAGGCGTTTGGCAAGACGCCCAATATTGTAAGGATGAAAGCCATCGACATCTTTATCTGGATGAATAGCTTCAATAATTTGT
>JAUIKI010000174.1 GCA_030430875.1 Gammaproteobacteria bacterium
TCTCACAGATGCAATTGGTGTCGGTGTTAATTATGGGTATCCAATTAGTGATACTGAACGATTAAATTTTGGTTTTGGATTAGAGAGTACTGACCTTAAATTAGGGACGTTAGCACCAGTTGAACTCTATGATTATGTTGATGCTGAAGGTGATAGAAATAATGAGCTTAACTTTACTGGATCTTGGATTCAATCAACATTAAATCGAGGGTTATTACCTACCAGAGGAAGCTCTCAGAAGCTTTCTGTGAAGTTGTCACTGCCTGGCAGTGATTCTATTTACTATAAATTAGGTTATTCCGGACAATATTTTAAACCACTTGGTGATACGTTTACATTACGACTGCGTACAGAGCTTGGTTATGGTGATAGCATTACCGGCAGTGAGTTACCATTCTATCAACGTTATTACACGGGTGGCTTTGGTTCAATTCGAGGCTATAAAGATAATACGTTAGGTCCCAGAGGAACACCGCAAGAATTTGATCCTGATCAAGATGGTGATCCTATTGGTGGTAATGTGTTAGTTGAAGGGGGTGCTGAACTATTATTCCCTATGCCATTCATAAAAGATGAACGTTCTGTCAGAACAGGGGTCTTCTTTGATGTGGGTAATGTCTTTGATACCAAGCGTGATGGACTTGAGCTTGGCGAATTGCGTTATTCAGTCGGTTTTAGCTTAACATGGATCACAGCTATTGGTCCTTTGAGTTTCAGCTTGGCTAAACCATTAAACGCAGACTCTAAAGATGAAACTGAAATATTCCAGTTTTCATTGGGACAAACGTTTTAAACTAATTTAACAACTAAGAGAGGAAAGTTTTATGCGAAAGTTATCTTTTTTATTACCATGCGCTGTTGCTGCGAGTATTTCAATGCAAACGTCAATGGCTGTTGCAGCTTGTGATGTGGGTGTTGTGAACGTGCAAAATTCAATTGCTGAAATGAAGGCCACAAAAAAATTCAATGCAGATACCGAGAAAAAGCATGGTCCTGAGGCTAAACGAATTGAAAATCTTGTGAAAGAGCTTCAAAAAATGGAAGGAACCCTAAAAACACTTAAGGGAACTGAGTTGCGCACGAAGCAAACTGAATTTGAACAAAAAGCTATTCAGTATAAATCTTCACTTGCTCAGCATCAAAAAACCTTACAAGCTGGCCAGCAAGCCTATTTAGATAAAATTTCACCAGATTTGCAAAAAGCATTAGCTGCTTTGGCTAAAGATAAAAAAGTTAGTGTGATAGTGAATCGTGCTGCTGCTGTTTATGTTGCAGATGAGTGTGATTTCACTAAAGACTTGACTAAAAAGATTGATGGCATCAAATAAACTTGTCTTTACCCTTCAACAACTGGCTGACTATCTTGAGCTTCGTGTTCATGGTCAGCCAGACTGTAATATCTCAAGTATTGCCACGATTCAGTACGCACGTTCAGGACAAATTTGTTTTCTAGCAAACTCAAACTACAAAAAGTTTTTAAAATCTACGCAGGCGTCTGCTGTTATCTTACATGAAAAAAATCTGGAAGATTGTGTAACAAATGCGTTAATTTCTGCTGATCCCTATCTGAGTTATGCAAAACTAACCAAGCTTTTTAGTGAAGATAATGGCAAACAAATTCAAGCTATGGTGCATCCTTCAGCACAGATTGATGAAACTGCTGTAATTCATGAGAGCGTATCGATTGGAGCAAATTGCGTGATTGGTCCGCGTGTAATTTTACAATCAGGAGTCAAGCTTGGTGCAGCCTGTGTGCTTGGTGAAAATTGTGAGCTTGCTGAAGACGTTATGACTTATGCTAATGTAACGCTCTATGCTAATGTCAAAATAGGTGCACGAAGCACTATTCACAGTGGAGCAGTTATTGGAGCTGATGGTTTTGGTTTCGCAAAAAATTCTAAAGAGCAGTGTTGGGAAAAAATTCATCAATTTGGTGGTGTTGAAATAGGTGAAGATGTTGAAATAGGTGCAAATGTCACAATTGACTGTGGCGCTATAGAAAACACCAAAATTGGTAATCATGTTAAAATTGATAATCAAGTGCAGATTGGCCACAATGTTGAGATTGGTGATGCTACACTCATAGCCGGATGTACAGGAATTTCAGGTAGTTCTTCAATTGGCGCAAATTGTATCATTGGTGGTGATGTGGGTATTGTAGGCCACATAGAAATTACAGATAGTGTGATGGTTACTGGAGGATCAGCGGTTAATAAGTCTATTAATAAACCTGGAATTTATTCATCAGGACTGACAGTGTCTGATAATTTGTCATGGAGAAAAAATGTCACTCGATTTCATCAGTTGGATCGAATCGCTAAACGAATTGATGCGTTGGAAAAAAGTAATCTGAAGCGTCAAAAAAATGAATATAAGGATGTGTAGTAATGGTAATGCACAATGAGGAAATTAAGAAATATTTGCCGCATCGTTATCCGTTTCTCTTAGTTGATAGAGTGACTTCTATTGAAGCAGGGCAATGGATTGAAGGGTATAAAAATGTGAGTTGCAACGAACCTTTTTTCTCTGGCCATTTTCCAAATCATCCGGTTATGCCTGGGGTGTTGATTTTAGAAGCAATGGCTCAACTATCAGGGATTTTAGGTCATAAGTCTCAGAATGAAGACCTATCAAAAGTAATTTATTATTTTGCTGGAGCCGATAATGTTAAATTTAAGCGAGCTGTTTTCCCTGGAGATAAGGTTGACCTTAAAGCTGAATTTATGCATAAGAAAAGTGGTGTTTGGAAATTTAACTGTCAAGCACAAGTAGAGGGTGAGCTAGCTTGTAAAGCCGAAATTCTTTGCATCAGAAAGGAGGGATAACGTGATTGACCCGCAAGCAATAATTCATCCTAGAGCAAACATTGCTGATGATGTCGTCGTTGGTCCTTGGACATATGTTGGCTGTGATGTCACGATTGATTCTGGAACAGTAATTGGGCCGCATGTTGTTATCAAAGGGCCAACTAAAATTGGAAAAAATAATAAAATTTTTCAATTCGCAAGCATTGGTGAAGATTGTCAAGATAAAAAATATAAAGGTGAGCCTACCTGGTTAGAAATTGGTGATCATAATATTATTCGTGAGGGTTGTACCATTCATAGAGGAACTGTTCAAGATAATAGTGTAACCAAAATTGGTGATGATAATTTGCTGATGGCTTATGTGCATGTTGCACATGATTGTGTGGTTGGAAATCATGTTGTAATGGCAAATAACGCGTCACTTGCTGGTCATGTTGTGGTAAATGACCGAGCTGTTCTTGGAGGATTCACTGTTGTGCATCAATTTTCTACCATTGGTTCTTATTCTATGTGTGGAGCAACAAGCTGGGTTAACCTGGATGTTCCTGCGTTTGTGACAGTTAGCGGAAATCCAGCGCGTGCACGTGGTTTGAATTTTGAAGGGATGCGGCGCAATGATTTTAGTAATGAAACAATGTCATTTTTAAAACAAGCTTATAAAATTGTTTTTCGACAAGGGTTAGTCTTAAAAGATGCGCTGATGCAGCTTCGTGATTTGAGTCGTCAGTCCTCAGAAGTGCAAGCATTTGTTGACTCAATTCGCCAATCTCAACGTGGCATCATTCGCTAAATTGCAATGGCTACTAAAAAAATAGCAATCATTGCTGGAGAAGCCTCGGGTGATATTCTAGGTGCCGCATTAATAAATGCCATCAAAAAACGCGATTCCTCGATAGAGTTTGTAGGCATTGGCGGACCGAGAATGCAGGCACTTGGTTTTGTATCACTTTTTCCGATGGAAGCACTTTCTGTCATGGGTATCAGTGAGGTGGTTCGCCATTTGCCTGAAATACTGCGTATACGAAGTGCAATCAAAAAATATATTCTAGCTAATCCAACTGATCTTTTTGTTGGAATAGATGCGCCTGATTTTAATCTGGGTCTTGAATTGGTTTTGCGTAAACATGGAATTCCTACATTGCATTATGTTAGTCCAAGTGTTTGGGCATGGCGGCAAGGGCGAATAAAAAAAATTGCCAAAGCATGTTCTCACATGTTGACATTGTTTCCT
>JAUIKI010000175.1 GCA_030430875.1 Gammaproteobacteria bacterium
GAATGTGTGCCAAATCCAGCAGTTTGCCGTCGATGGCGCAGGATCCCTCATACTCTAATTCAGAGTGAGTGACGCGTGCTTGGTGCAACTTTGCCTTCAACATGGTGGATTCCATACGTTTACCTCCCGTAACTGCTTGAGTGATTGTAACATCCAGCATAATAATGCAGGTAATGGACGGAGAACTGTTGCACAAACATTTGTTGATTGAGTAGGTGTTGTTTATTAAAGGTTGTTGCTCTATTCAAAAGCACGATCCTCTTTTTGCCAACATTGCCTATACAAAAGTCCCCTCTGTCTCCAAATGCAAAAGCTCTACAGCTTTATCTGTATAAATTATAGACAATTCTACTCTCGGTGACAAAAATTATGCCTTAATCTCGATCAACGTGCAATGATATTTTTAAATTGTCGATAAGTCGCGTATTTCCTAGGTAAACAGCAGCAAGAATAACCATTTTTGCTTCTATTTCTGTGATTTTCTTCAAGCTTACTGCATTGCAAATAGCTAGGTAGTCAACTTTAAATCCATGAGATTTTAGTGTGCTTTTTGCGGATGTTAATATGCCTGTGAATTTCTTGTTTTGTAAAATGGCTTTTTCGCAATTTTGTAGAGTTTTGTAGAAAAAACTTGCTTTTAGTTTTTCGTCAGCGGATAAGAATTGGTTTCTAGAGCTCAGTGCAAGACCATCATGATCTCTAATGGTTGGTACTTCAATGATTTTGACTGGCATGCCAAGATCTGCCACCATTTTTTTGATAATGAGCAGTTGTTGGTAATCTTTTTGACCAAAAATCGCAATGTCTGGTTGGGCTATGTTGAAAAGCTTGCAGACGATAGTGGTAACGCCGTCAAAGTGTCCAGGGCGACTTTTGCCGCAGAACTGTGTTGAAATACCAGGTGTACTAACTTTCGTGTGATTTTGTTGACCTTCTGGATAGATTGACTTAACGCTAGGTGCAAAAATAGCTGTTACTCCAAGTTTCTCAAGTGCAATTTTATCATCTTCGAATGTTCGTGGATATCGAGCAAGATCTTCATTTTCTCCAAACTGCAGCGGATTGACAAAGATGCTAACCAAGACGTCATCTGCGAGTGATTTTGCTTCTTTTATTAAGGCCAGATGCCCGGCATGCAAATTCCCCATGGTTGGAACCAACGCAATTTGATGGCTTTTTGATTTCAAGTCTCGAATAAGCTGCTGTACGGATTCGATTGTATCAACAACAATTGTCATGAGTGGTAGCCATGTTCAGAACCAGGGAATTGCTTGGATTTTACCGCTTGGTGGTAGGCTTTGATGGCGTTTTTAATTGAGCTAGTATTATCCATGAAATTTTTTACAAATTTTGCAGGTTTCCCGGGGGATAATCCTAATATGTCGTAGCTAACTAGAACTTGACCGTCAGTGTCTGGCCCTGCGCCAATACCAATGGTTGGAATTGATAAGGTGTCTGAAATCACCTTGCCTAGCGCGCTGGGTACGCACTCAACAACTAATAAATTAGCGCCAGCTTTTTCCAATAACTTAGCGTCATTTAGAAGTCTATCAAAGTCTTGAGGAGTTTTACCTTGAACGAAGTAACCACCAAGTTTGTTGACTGATTGTGGAGTTAGTCCAATATGTGCACACACTGGAATGCCGCATTTACTGAGTTTTTTAATTGTACTCGTTAACCATTCACCACCTTCAACCTTTATGATATGAGCACCAGACTGCATGAGCTTAGCCGCATTTCTTAGTGCTTGTTTGGGCGTTGCGTAGCTCATAAATGGAAGGTCAGCAATTAATAAAGCGTGTTCATTTGCACGACTAACGCACTCCACATGATAAGTCATCTGGCTGATAGTTACTGGGACAGTTGTATTGTGTCCTTGTATGACCATTCCCAATGAATCCCCAATCATGATTGCATCTATGCCTACGTGATTCATTATGGTAGTGAATGCCGCATCATAGGCAGTTAAGACGCTAAATTTTTCTTGCGTTGCTTTGTAGTTGAGTAATGTTTTTAAAGTGATAGCCATAGTCGCTATTATACGCTTGGATTGAAGTAGTGTCTTCCTGAAGGTACGTTACTGATGTAATTAACAAGTTGTTGATAATCATCATCATTTTCAGCAAAGTTAACTTCACTAGTATTGACAATGAGTAAGTTGGTTTTGTTGTAATTATGAAAAAAGTTCATATAAACATCATTCAGTTGTTCCAAATAGTCTTTTTCTATGGCTCGTTCATAAAGCAGTCCGCGCTTACGTATGCGTTGTAGTAGCTGTTTGGTTGGTGCTTGTAAGTAGATGACTAAATCAGGTGTAGGTGTGTTGATGGTCATATGTTCATAGACCTTCTCATAAAGTAAAAGCTCATCAGGGTCCAAGTTGATGTGAGCGAATAGCCTATCTTTTTCCATCATGAAATCAGCTACAGTTACTGGCTGGAAAAGATCAGCTTGACGTAATTTTTGAATTTGTTGGCTGCGTTGAAAAAGAAAATATAGTTGAGTGGGAAAGGCTGCTTGTCGTGGGTTTTGGTAGAATCGTTCAAGAAATGGGTTTTCATCGTCTGCTTCTAGCAAAACTTCGTAATCAAATGACGAGGCTAGACGCTTAGCGAGTGTTGTTTTCCCAACGCCAATTGGGCCTTCGATCGCAATAAATCGAGGTAATTTTTGTTCTTCAAACAGGTTTTTTTCATTAACTAGGCTTTTCACACGTTGCTCCACACTAAAAAATTGATATTGTACACAGATTTAGCAAGACAGTGAGAATTTTTGGTGTAACGACAATTAAAAAATTAAGGCAATTACGATTGTTAGGCTGAAAAACAAAAATAGGTTAAAATGACGTGGTCTATACTAAAAACAAGTAAATAATAGCGATATTACCGATTTCTTATATTTTATGGTTTTTAAAACTTAAATAATCATGATTCGTGTTGCGCTGATAATGAATGGTTCCTATGTTAATGTCAGTGAATAAGTTTATTGTAAATAGTTACTACTATATTACTAGAGCATTGGAGCAAAGTTTTGACAGGCACAAGCCACATCTTAAAATTAGTGGCTTTATTGTGGCTCAGCTTCATTTGCTGTTTTATCTTCTGAACTATTACTTTCTTGATTTTTATTATGAGAGTCTTGCACTAAGATTAATTGCGATTTTTTTAGGTATATTAATTGGGTTTTATTCTTTTTGGCCTAATTTTCTCAAGAGATTTTCTCTTCTAATTTGGTTCCTCGGAATCATCTACATATTACCGTTTCACTTTACTCTCATGTTAATCGTGAGTGATTTTGACTCAAGTTGGCTTTTCGGTGCAGTGCTCATGGTGTTTCTAAGCTTTCTTGTATTAGTTGATTTCTTTTTAGTGCTATTAGTACAATTGATTGGACTGTCACTTGCAGTTGGCTTGTTTTTCTACGTGTATGGTTCATCAGTTAGTTTATCTGACCATAATTTTTATAGCTACTTAGTCCCTTATATTTTTGCACTTTTAGTGGGTTATTTGTATGTGTCTTTGCTGAGAACCAGTATGGGGTATAAAGATAAATTAGACGGAATGATGTCGGTGACGAGCAATATTGCGCATGAGCTTAGAACACCTTTATTGAGTGTTAGAAGTGGGGCTGCTGGAATCCATCAATATTTACCTGTTTTATTAGAGTCTTACAAATATGCTCGTGAAAATCGTGATGATATTCCAATGATTCGCATTGCTCATATTGAACAACTAGAAGAAGTTTTGCAGCGAATTAATAAGGAAGTTGATTATTCAAACAATATCATTGATATGATGCTTATTAATGCAAGTGGTATTGGTTTTGAGGATTTAGATCTTGAAAATTGTTCAGTTGCTTTGTGTGTTTCGGAAGCGCTTGATCGTTATGCTTATCAACTAGAAGAAAAAACAAAAATTAACTTGGACCTAGAAAAAGATTTTGAGTTTATGGGGGTGAGAGTTATGATCATCCATGTGCTACTTAATTTATTAAAAAATGCGTTCTATTACATTCGAAAAGCT
>JAUIKI010000176.1 GCA_030430875.1 Gammaproteobacteria bacterium
CAGTTTCCGAGTCGCGTTGATGTGTTGAATGAGCAATTAGGTGATATTAATCATGTGATTCAAAAAAATCCAGCAGTAAGCGCAAGAGACCTTGTTGGTGAAGAATGGGAGATTAAAGAAGGCCATTATTTTGTGATGGGGGATAATCGAGATAATAGTCAAGATAGTCGATATTGGGGATTCGTCCCATCAAAAAATATTGTTGGCAAAGCAACATATATTTGGATGCACTGGGAAAGTTGGAAGAGCTTACCAGGTTTTTCGCGCAATCAAGCTATCAAGTAATTATAATTTAACGATTAAAAACAAGGAGTAGGAGAGGCTGTGATGCAAAAACAGAAGGGAATGTCGTTTTTAGGATTGTTGGTCTTTTTATTTGTGTTAGCAGAAGTGGTTTTGTTGGGTATGAAGCTTGGTCCGCATTATTTGAACGACTATGTCGTGAAAAAAGTGCTTGATGAAATGGCTCAAGAACTTATAAGTGACCCAAAGAGTCAACGCCAAATCAGGCGTGATTTTTTATCAAAACTTTCGATGAATAATTTAGAGTTTCTAAGTGAAAAAGACATTAAAATCACTGAGCAAAATAATCAGAAAATTTTGGATATAACCTATGAGGTCAGAGAATCAATCATTTCAAACATAGATGCTAATTTGACCTTTAATCATCAAATAAAATTTTAATATGTATTTCATCTTGTGAAACCTAATCTTGACAAGCTAATCCAAAAAATTGGTTACTCATTTGTTAATGTTTCATTGTTAGAGCTAGCATTAACTCATCGAAGTTATCATAAACATTCAAAAAGTAATGAGCGTTTGGAGTTTTTAGGTGATTCAATATTGAACTTTGTTATAGCTCAAGTGCTTTTTTCTGAGCACAAACATGCTAGCGAAGGGCAATTAAGTCGATTGCGTGCAAATATCGTGAATCGAAATGCTTTGGCAGTGGTTGCCAGAGAACATGATTTGGGTAATTACTTGTTGTTGGGGGCAGGTGAATTAAAAAGTGGTGGTTATCGTCGAGATTCAATCTTAGCAGATACAGTTGAAGCAATTATTGGTGCTATTTTTCTGGATAGTGATTTAGAAACGGTAGAGGGATGTATTGTAAGATGGTTTGCTGATTTCATCAGCAAGGCTTCTCCAAAAAAATTAAATAAAGACGCAAAGTCTATTTTGCAAGAAAAATTGCAGCATGCACGCCATGAACTCCCTATTTATAAATTAGTTAAAGAAGAGGGGTTGGCGCATACCAAAACTTTTTTTGTGGAATGCCATGTTTCAGCACTTGAAATCAAAACTAATGGCTGTGGTCCAAGCCGCCGAATTGCAGAGCAACAAGCGGCTGGGTTAGCGCTAAATAAAATGCCTAAAAAAATACGATAATGACTATATTAAAGACGCAATATTGTGGATATGTAGCTATTGTAGGGAAACCTAATGTTGGGAAATCTACATTGCTTAATCAGCTTGTTGGGCAAAAGTTGAGTATTATTTCAAGGAAAGCACAAACAACACGTCAGCAAATACTTGGAATTAAGACTGATGAAAACCTTCAAGTAATCTATGTTGATACGCCAGGTATTCAAAATAAGCATAGCTCTGCACTAAATAGCTATATGAATCGTCAGGCAAAAACTATTTTGTTTGATGTGGATGTGATTGTTTTAGTGTTAGATCGATTAATTTGGCAAGCTGAAGATGAACAGATATTAGCTGAAATAAAAAAAGCAGAGGTGCCGGTAATTTTAGCTATAAATAAAGTTGATAAATTAATTGATAAAAGCCACATGTTGCCTTTTATTGAAAAAACAAAAAACTTATTTGAGTTTGCTAGTATTATTCCAATATCAGCTCAATCTGGAAAAAATGTTGATGAGCTGGAAAAGCTATTGATAGGTTACATGCCTCAACAAACTTTCTACTTCCCTGATGGTTCAATCACAAATCGTGGTCAAGCATTTTTTGCTGCAGAAATTGTTCGTGAAAAATTATTTCATTTTTTAGGTGATGAATTACCGTATCAAACGACAGTATTAATTGAATCATTTAAAGAAGATGAAAGAATTATCACTATACATGCACTAATTGTTGTCCAGACAATTGGGCAGAAAAAAATGGTTATTGGTGCTGCCGGAGAAAAGATTAAGCAAATGGGTACTAGAGCACGATTAGATCTTGAGAAAATTCTTGAAAAGAAAGTTAACCTTAAGCTGTGGGTGAAGGTAAGCAAAAATTGGTCTGATGATGAAAAGTTATTGATGCAATTAGGTTATGAATAATTGCCAACATATTGAGAGACAAAGGTCTCATTTTTTATAATAAAAATGTTTTTTTGAGTCATGCAAATTCAACTACAAGCTGCCTATATTCTCCATGCAAGACCTTATCGAGAAACTAGTCTTTTATTAGATATATTGACGCCTGATTATGGACGAATTCACGCTGTTGCAAAAGGTGCAAAGCGCAAATCAATTGGATTATTACAACCTTTTATTCCATTAAGATTGTCCTGGTCTGGTAAGCGCGAGCTCAAAACACTAACCAGTTTTGAGTCTGGAGGTGCCAGTCAGTTTTTAGTGAGTGAATGGTTATATTCTGCATTTTATTTGAATGAAATTCTGGTTCGAGTTCTACGATGTGATGATCCTCATCCGAATTTATTTTATTTCTATGAGAGCGCTATTGGGAATTTGTCGAATCAACATGCATTATCTCCAATTTTACGAGAATTTGAGAAACATTGTCTTGCGGAAATAGGGTATGCCTTGCCATTACATAAAGCTAAGATTGATCCAGAAAAGAATTACTATTATGATGCTCATCAAGGGTTTTCAGTAATAAGTTCACCGGAAAATTTTAATCAGCAGACATGCTTTTCTGGTGGAGTATTACATGCTATTGCTGATAACATTTACACTGATAAAATAGTGGGACTTGCAGCAAAACGCTTGATGCGAATGGCTTTGAAGCCACATTTGGGAGACCGACCACTGCAAAGTCGGCAGTTTTTTAGCAAATCGATGCTTATTTAATTGATAGAGCACAATGAGAGAACCGATGAATAATGTATTGCTTGGTGTAAATATTGATCATGTTGCTACATTGAGGCAAGCAAGAGGTATTCGATATCCCGATCCTGTTCAAGCAGCGCTACTTTCAGAAGAAGGGGGAGCTGATGGAATTACAGTCCACCTAAGAGAGGATCGGCGGCATATTCAGGAACGCGATATATTAATATTACAGTCTATGATTAATACACGCCTAAATCTTGAAATGGCTCCAACTGATGCAATGTTAGCGTTTGCATTGCGTACAAAACCAGAGCATTGTTGCATTGTGCCAGAAAATCGAGAAGAGTTAACTACAGAAGGTGGGCTTGATGTCGTGAGCAATCAGGCAAAGTTACTGAGATTTTGCCAAAACTTGCAATGCAATGATACTCAAGTATCGTTATTCATTGATCCTGACTCTCAGCAGATAAGTGCGGCGAGAGATTGTGGTGCATATGCGATAGAATTGCATACCGGTCAGTATGCTGAGGCAAAAACAATTAAAAAACAACAAGATGAGTTAGATAAATTGCAGAGTTCTATTGAATATGCTAAAAATTTAGGGTTAATTGTAAATGCTGGCCATGGATTAAATTATCACAATGTTGAACCCATTGCGGCATTTACTGGTCTGAATGAGCTTAATATTGGTCATGCTATTATTGCAAGAGCTGTTTTTACTGGAATTAAATGTGCGGTTTCTGAGATGAAGTCATTAATTCGACAAAGTTTTGCTTCATCTTAAGCGAAGAGATTGACGCCACGGCCGTCTCTCAGTATCATGCATCGTCTTAATTACGGGGTATAGCGCAGTCTGGTAGCGCGCCTGCTTTGGGAGCAGGATGTCGGGAGTTCGAATCTCTCTACCCCGACCATATTTTGTTAAGTAAATAGTGCGTGTAATGTTGTTTCTTTACATGAGCATGAAAATTGCACAAAGGCTATCTATTTCAAATA
>JAUIKI010000177.1 GCA_030430875.1 Gammaproteobacteria bacterium
GATGCCGAGAAATTTTTTTAAACGCCTTGAACTTGCTTTTCCAATTCTTGACCCTCAGATTGCTCTTTATATTCGAGTAGAATTTGCTCATCGGACAGCTGTGCTTCATTTAACACATTGGTTGCTAAAGCGGATGAAACAAAGATTTTAAAGTATGTTGTGCATAATGTTGCTCATGCTTATGGCAAAACAGCGACTTTTATGCCAAAACCTGTGGTGGGGGATAATGGCAGTGGTATGCATGTTCATCAATCATTAGCAAAAGATGGGCAAAACATTTTTTCTGGTGATCAATATGCAGGGCTTTCACAAGAAGCATTGTATTACATTGGTGGGATCATTAAGCATGCACGGGCAATTAATGCGTTCACTAATGCATCGACTAACTCATACAAACGTTTGGTGCCTGGTTTTGAAGCACCAGTGATGTTGGCTTATTCTGCTAGAAACCGTTCGGCTTCAATTCGCATTCCTTATGTGAATACACCAAAAGCACGTCGTATTGAGGTGAGATTCCCTGATCCAACGGCAAACCCTTATTTGGCATTTACTGCAATGTTAATGGCAGGTCTCGATGGTATTAAAAATAAAATTCATCCAGGCGATGCTTTAGATAAGGATTTGTATGACTTGCCAGCTGAAGAAGCAAGCGAAATTCCAACAGTTGCTTCTTCGCTTGAGCAAGCATTAGAATCGTTGAATAATGACCGTGAATTTTTGTTGGCAGGTGGTGTGTTTGATAATGATTTGATTGATGGCTATATTCAACTGAAACACAGTGAGGTTGTTCAGATTAATCAAGCGACACATCCTCTTGAATTTGCATTGTATTACAGCGTGTAGTCATATTACCTAAATCTAAGACAGCTATTTCTGCATTTTTTGTCAGCAAATAGCTGTTTCTCCCCGTTTCTCTGTAGTAAAACCCAAGCATAGAAATGTGAATAATTAGGCTATTTTTTCGCCGTTTCATTCAGTTTTTGCTGCTATGAGTGTGCTTTTATTGACTAATTTGCTAGTCTCTTTGGCACGAGTTTCTTTGAATAAACACAAGAACTTATTTTTCTCCAACAAAATTGTTTGAGATATATACATTGACAAAATTAACTTTAATTTAAGAGGAATAACAAAAATGATCAAGGTAAATAAACTGAGCTTGCTTGGAGCAGTTTCGGCGTGGGTTTTGGGTGCAGGTGTGATGCAAGCGCAGGCAGATTGTGCCCCCAATAATCCTAATGTTGGCGAGACTGTTAATTGTATAGATGCAGATGGTGATGGATTTTCAACTGGGGTTCAGGATATCACTGTGATTGTGGATGTTGGTGCGACAGTTGATAACAACGGTGATGCAATTTTTCTTAGTAATGGATCGGGTGCCTACGTTATTAACAATAACAGTGGTGGCATCACTTCAGCTAATGATGATGCTGTCAGAGTTACCGGTAGTGACTCATTCACCTTGAATAATTTTGGTAGCATCACCAGCAATGGTAATGGTGTTGCTGATTTTGCAGTAAGTACAAATAATGTTGGTATTGTTAGCATTAATAATGCGGCTGACGCATCTATCATTAGTCTTGTCAATGGTGATGCGATTAATATTAATAATGCTGACATAGTGACAGTGATCAATGATGGTGAAATTACTTCTGCCGAAAATGATGGCGTCAGAGTTCTTAACAGTGGGTTATTAACCTTGAATAATTTTGGTGATATTACTAGCAATGGTAATGGAGCTAATGATCATGTGGTTAGCACGCTTAATGTCGATGTTGTTGATATTAGCAATGCGGTTGGTGCATCCATGACGACTATCGATGGTGGTGATGCAGTCAATGTTATTAATGCTGATACAGTGGCAGTCGTTAATGATGGCGGTCTCATGAGCTCAGGGGAAGAGGATGCGATATTAATCAGAAATATTTCGCAATTGGTGACAATTGATAATTTAGTCAATGCTGGTAATGCCGGAGTTATCTCAGGTGGAGACTATGGCGTGTTTGTCAGAGATGTGGTCGATTTTGCTGGTCAAGATATTGATGTGTTGATTAACAACTATGGTTCAATTTCTGGCAATAATGATCTTGGAGATGTAGGCGCTGCAGTTAGAACTCAAAATGTTGACGGACGTGCTTCAATCAACAACTTTATTGGCGCATCGATGACCACGAAAGATCAAACAGGTATTAATGGAGCAGTCGAATCACGCGATGGTGGTGATAATCAACAAGCTGATTTTGTTGAATTGTATAATGCTGGTGAAATTCTTGGTGATGGCAACGGAATATCTTTTTTCAATATTAATCAAACAACGGTTATTAACGACGATACGGGTGTGATTAAGTCAGATAATAATGAAGACAACAATAACAATGCAGTAGCCATTAGAATTGAGAAAAATCTGCATGCGTTGGATGCGCGAATTTTTAATAAAGGCGAGATTAGAAATCATTCAAACAATTCTGAAGCTGCTATTTTTGTGTTAGATGAAGGTGTCAATGAAATTAATAATATCGACGCTGATTCATTTTTCTTAGGCGGCGATCCTAATGATAACACTGTGGGTAATTCAGGTCAGATTATCTCTGCAACAGATGCGGTACGCTTAGATCAGATTGGTTTTGCTGAGGTGGTGAATGCTTTTTTAATAAATGGAGATTCTGATAACACTGGTTTTGGTTCAGGGATTCGTATTCGAGATGGGGTTCTTGCGTCAGTGACTAACTTAACAGGTGGTTCCATCACCAGTTCTGGTAATGGAGCCACTGATGCTGCGGTCGTTATGCGTGATGTAGTTGGCACTTTTGCTGGTGATTCATTGATGGTTATTAATGAAGAAGGTGCAGAATTAAAAGGAGATAATGCGGCAATCCTAGCGATTAATATTGGTGATCTTGTGGTCAGGAATTTTGGCTTTATGACTGCTAATGGTGGGCTTAATGGTAATGTGATTAGAACATCAGGACCAGGCTCACTCACGACTGATATTTATAATGCATCAACAGGCCACCTCTTTGCTAATTTAAATGTTGATCCGATAGCTATCAACCTAGGATCAGTGCCTGGTGATGTCAGTACTGATTTGGTTGTTAATATGGGAAAAATTACAGGTGATGTTGTGTTGGGTGCAGGCGATGATATGCTGAAACTTGGAACTGGCATGGTGATGGATGGCTATGTGTTTGGTGGATCAGGTGATGATGACGTATTTTTCATCACGGAAGCAGAGGGTCCGGCTGAAGGGTTTTTTGATATTGATAAAGTAGAGTTGGATGATAATCTTGATGGTGTTGAAGAAGTATACTTTGTTGGTGGCAAATGGTTTATTTCCTCGGAGTTTGATGATGGAAATTTGGATGATGATGACGATTTAAATGTTGCTGACCAGTTGAATTTAGTCCAAGTTGGTGATGCAAATCCTGGTGCTGATGACAAACCTATCTTAGCAATTCACAGCCCGACGCAAGATTTTGCAAAGTTGTCATTGAACACCGAGTTTTATAAGCAGCATGAAAATGGCACAGTGGAATTTGATATTGACTTAGCCAATAATGGTGTGGGTGACAAGCTTGATATTATTAGCTCATTCTTAGGGAATGCCGAGCTAGGTGGTACAGCATCTTTTGTTGTGCATAATCAACTGTTCTTAAAAGCTAATACACCACATACCTATGTTGTGTTAGAGGTTGAAGAAATTGATGCGCAGGATTTAGGTTTCACCGAATTTAGCAATAAAAAACCTGACTTTGATTCGATTGTTTTGAAACAAGATCTTCAGTATTTCTACCCAGATGATGCAAATGATACGGTGGAAGTCACGTTTGTTCGTAAGGACTATGCTGCTGCGCCTTTCTTGAAATATGCCAATGATATCAACGAAGCGAAATATCTTGACTATATTTTGGCAAATGAATTGTTTGATGGATTTGAAGACATAGAGACAGTGTTGAAAAATGTTGACTCTATCAAAAATCCAGATGCATACACTGCTGTATTTCGC
>JAUIKI010000178.1 GCA_030430875.1 Gammaproteobacteria bacterium
AAAAGTCAGTAACCTACTCTGAGATAACAGAAGATTGCCATCCAAACAGCAAGAAACATAGAAAAATCATGGCAGGCGTTTCTGGACTCCTGCCTTCTTACACACCTTAAATAAATCATGTCCTCAACAATCCAACAATACATTCAAACTTTGGGTGATCAGGCTCGCTTAAGCGCTAAAACCCTTAGCAAGGCTACGACAAATCAAAAAAACACTGCACTGATTGCAACTGCTCACACTCTCGAAAAACAACAAGATGCATTAAGTCACGCTAATGAAAATGATTTATCTGAAGGTGAAAAAAATGGTTTGGATTCAGCTCTACTTGATCGTCTAGAATTAACCAAACAACGCATATCAGCAATGATAGAAGGCCTACATCAAGTTGCAAGACTTCCTGACCCTATCGGCGTCATCACTGATCTTAATTATCAACCGTCAGGCATTCAAGTTGGCAAAATGCGTGTACCACTTGGCGTAATTGGCATTATCTATGAGTCTCGACCCAATGTCACCGTGGAAGCTGCCAGCTTATGCCTCAAATCAGGCAACGCTGTCATTTTGCGAGGCGGATCGGAAGCCATTCACTCTAATCTCGCTCTTGCCAAATGCATTCAGCTTGGTTTACAAGAAGCCGGCTTGACACCCAATGCGGTGCAATTTGTTGAAACGACTGACCGGCAAGCAGTACGTGAAATGATACAACTAACAGAATCCATTGATATTATCATTCCGCGCGGCGGAAAAAGCTTAGTCGAATTAATCTCAAATCATGCAACCATCCCTGTTATTAAACATCTGGATGGTATTTGCCATGTCTACATCGACGACCAAGCCTGTTTTGATAAAGCTCTACGTATTGCTGACAATTCAAAAACACAGCGTTATGGCACTTGCAACACCATGGAAACTCTCCTTATCCATTCAACTATTGCTAAAGAGATATTGCCTAAATTAACTCAACTATTTAAAGAAAAATCCGTTGAATTGCGCGGCTGCAAAGACACCTGCAAACTTTATCCCAAGCTCATTAAAGCCACAGAAGAAGACTGGCAAACTGAATACCTGGCCCCTATTCTCTCTATTAAACTTGTTGATCATTTGGATGATGCCATTACACACATCAATCATTACGGCTCACATCACACTGACACCATTGTGACTGAAAATTTAATCCATGCGCGACAATTTTTAGCTGAAATTGACTCCAGCTCGGTGATAATCAATGCATCAACTCGATTTGCAGATGGGTTTGAATATGGTCTAGGCGCTGAAATTGGCATCTCCACCGACAAACTCCATGCCAGAGGCCCAGTTGGATTGGAAGGCCTTACGTCACAAAAGTTTATTGTCTTTGGTAATGGGCACATCAGGCACTAATTATGGTGCAAACAATTGGCATTATGGGCGGCACATTTGACCCAATACACATTGGTCACCTGCGCTGCGCACTTGAAGTCCAAAATCAGCTTCACCTTGATCATATCCGCTTTGTTCCGACCTATCAATCACCCACGCGAAACCAACCACTTGCAAGTGCTCAACATCGATTAAAAATGGTAGAATTAGCCACTCAATCAATATCAACGTTTATTGTTGATTCAAGTGAGATTGATCAAGCTACTCCCTCATACACCATCAATACATTAGAGCGATTACGCCAATATTATGGAAATCAAACCAGCATTGGCTTTATCATGGGAATGGACGCCTTCCAACAATTTCATCAATGGCACCGATTCGATGAGTTTTTGAATATTGTCCATCTAATTTTGCTCTCAAGACCCAATTATACTCTGCCAACTAAAAAATCAGTTCAACAACTTTATCAAAAACACCTCAACTCTAAAACAACCTTGGCAGAACAAGGTCCTTGTGGCACTATTACTCCCATAAAAACAACTCAACTAGCGATATCAGCTAGTCAAATTCGCACTGACATTCATCAAAAAAAATCACCACAATTTTTACTTCCAGACAATGTTTGGCATTACATTAATCAGCATAACCTTTACATAGAGTCATTATGAACGAAACTGCATTACTTACTCTCATCCAGCAAACCTTGGCAGACCTGAAAGCAAAAGATATTGTTATTTTACCTGTAGCTCACTTAACCAGCCTGACAGATCACATGATTATTGTCTCAGGAACATCCAACCGACATGTTCGATCTATTGCTGAAAATATCGTGACAACCTGCAAACACAATGACTTCGCCATTCATGGCATTGAAGGGCTTGACACTGGAGAATGGGTGTTAATTGACTTAATCGATGTTGTTGTACACGTCATGCTACCCGACAGTCGTGAGTTTTATGATCTCGAACGTCTTTGGAGTAAGATAGATATCGACGATGAAGAAAATTCAGAAATGTTATAGCTCATCATAAATACTGCAAAAAACAAAGCCATGATTGTAACAACAATCAAAAATACGATTGAAACCATGAATCTGTTACCCACGGTAGTACTGTCTCTTTATCGAGAAGATGATAATCTTGCTGCAGAGGACTCATCTCTATGCGAATAAATATTCTTTCAGTCGCAAATAAACCACCTAACTGGGTAAGTGATGGTGCTGCATTTTACGAAAAACGTCTTGCGCATCAATTTCCTATTCAATGGACTGATATTGACTTAAATAAGATTGCAAAAACTAAAAATCCAAACCAGGCTAACAAACAACAAGCTGATGTGATATTAAAGAAAATTCCACATGACGACCACGTGATTGCGTTGGCAATAAAGGGAAAAACCTGGTCAACTGACGAATTAGCTCAACAATTCGCAAATTGGCTTGCTAGTGGAAAAAATTTAAGCTTTCTCATTGGCGGCCCTGATGGGTTAGACGAAAGCTGTATAAAACGAGCTAATCAAGCCTGGTCTCTATCAAAACTTACGTTTCCACATCAATTAGTTAAGATAATTTTACTAGAACAATTGTATCGCGCAGTCACTTTGTTGCATAATCATCCCTATCATCGGTAGATTTTTCATTTAAAGGAGTCATTCTTGGTGCAAACAATTCAGTCATTCTTCACAAAAACGGCAAAAAATAAGTCGATTCTGATCGCATTAGTCACCTGCATGGCCAATATTATGACTGCCTGTGCTCATTCAGATGTCAGTGACTACCAAAAAAACCCATTAGCTAAAACCATGATAAACGAATTAGTAAAAGAGCATCAGCTCGATAAAAAAGCACTGATTGATATCATAGCCCAAGCTGAACGCAAACAAAGTATCTTAGACGCAATCAGCAGGCCTGCTGAAAAGACTAAAGAATGGCATGAATATAGCCCAATCTTTGTTAATAAAGCTCGAATTAATCAAGGAAAGACCTTCTGGGAAAATAATGAAAAGCACTTAAGTATGGCTGAAAAAGAATACGGAGTCCCTGCCGAGATCATTGTTGCCATTATCGGTGTTGAGACTAATTATGGTCGCAACAAAGGCAGTTATCGTGTATTAGACGCATTAGCGACGCTCGCTTTTGACTATCCACCTCGCAGCGATTTTTTCTTAAAAGAATTAAAGCATTACCTGATTCTTACTCAAGAGCATCAATTATCTGCAACAGATCTAGTTGGCTCATACGCTGGCGCCATGGGATATCCACAATTTATGCCAAGCAGCTTTCGCGCACATGCTATTGATTTCGATAATAATGGGAAAATAGATTTTTGGAGTGATGCAACCGACGCAATTGGCAGTATTGCCAATTATTTGCGCGCATACGGCTGGCAACCAAACGGCATCATTGCTGAACCAGTGAAATCTTATCAAAGCGACATTACTGAAATCACTAATCAGTCGTTAAAACCTTCTATTTCGATTGCTGAACTACAAAAATATGCCGTTAAATTACAAAAAACTGACTTACTTGCATCTTTTGATCAAACAACTAAAATATCCCCTCTACTGCTAAAACAAGCAGAAAAGGATGAAATTTGGTTAGGATTTAATAACTTTTAC
>JAUIKI010000179.1 GCA_030430875.1 Gammaproteobacteria bacterium
TACTCACATTTTGTTGTGATTCCAGCAAATCTTTTCTAGACAGGCCATGAACACATGCATTGACACAGTTTATGGCATAGGCAAAACCAACAGGTCTATGCAAAAGTCTATTCTTAATAAGTCGTTGATTTCGATCACTCATTAAATGCTTTGGCGTAATTAAATTAATGAATAAGTTAATTGCTTGTTCAGTTTGGTTTCTTTCTAAAATTAATCTCACAACATCATGGTATTTATCTCTAGCATGAATTAACTCAGCATCTGTCAACCCATAAAGCAAAGCTGACTCAAATAAAAACATTTTATTTATCTCAAGCATTATTTGCTGTCTTTCGCTCAATTGCTTTAATAACATTGCAATGAGACCACCAAAGGAATATCCACCTATATCTATTTCCAAAACGCCAATGTGCTTTAACAACCTCACCAAATCTTGAAGCACATCATTATGACTAAATGCACGTTCAACCTGATCAGGATATATTGTTTCACCCATGCCACGCAAATCAGGAACAAAAATATCCGACCATTGATTCAAATAATTAATAATATATTGCCAAGTAAGGTCTCCAGCAACTCCGGCACCATGCAGCAATAATAAATTTCGCTTAGGCTTATCAGGATAATGGTAGTGTCGATAAAAAACTGCTTGATCATCAAGAATGATTTGATGCTTTGTCACTGTGTAAGACTTAGCATTGTTTGACATATGTTACACAACATGAAAATGAATTAATTTAACGTACAACGGCAATCTCAAATGATCCTGTTCGAGTATGTTCATGTGTTTTGAAATCTTCATTTTTATCTTTAATGGTCACATTAAGTGGAAATGGCTTATGATCCAAAGTCTCTTCATTTAAATCATCTGGTGTTGTGAATAAAACCACATACCTTTCTCGATCAGATGGTTTTATTTTGACAACACCTTCAATAAAGGCATGACGATGCCAGTTTTCTGGATGCAGCCGATAAATTGCATGGGTTATCAAACGCGTTGGTTTTTTATTAGCATCCAAAAATAACAAGGTTGGATAAAACAAATTTTTATCTGCAAAACTTCGAATACGTAAGCCATAGCTACGCTGAGAGACAGGCAGCTTAAAAGCAGAATAGTAGCTTTCACCCGTAGGAAATTCGTAACTAGGGGAAAACCTGTTAATCTCATCAAATTCAGGTTTATCTGGGTGGATTGGATTAAAACCTGTAATCCCCGCACAACACCTTAGATTTAATTCACGAGCGAGTAATTCCTCTTTATTCGAATGTGACAAATTTATTTCATCAGAACTCATAAGCTGTGACAACGCTTTACCCAAGTTAACAGCACGACCAGAGTCATCCATACCTGTTTGAATACTTTCCGAAGCATATGCATTCAAAATGATTTCATTACCTTGGGTATACTTAGCCTCATCCTGTTGCGAACGAGAAAAAACCGAGGAGCGTTCTTGTGGTGTTAAATAGGTATTATGTGTTCGACCTGTTGCATCCGTCCATGTGTAATAAGAGTCTTCATCTTGTTTCTGAAAACCTTGGCCTTCAAACACATCACTGCTGATAAAATCAGATGCTAAATCACCAGTTGGCAGGACGAAATCTTTACCTTGTTCAGGCAAGTCTGATTGATCAGCATAAAAGCTATTTTGCACCCTTCCTTTTGGATCGACCCATGTGTAATATCGCTGGCGATTTTCATCAGGATTCAGCGGTGCTTTGTTAGCAAGAAGAGAGGATAGTTCTTTATTTTCTTCGGTGAAATCGGAAAGCACTAAACGCTTACGTGATTCAAAAGCAGCATTACCATCCAAGTGAGGCACATGACTCAAATCAACTGTAACGTTTTTTATCTGACCATCGTCACCCACATAAGTCAAATATCGACCGGGTTTTGACAGTATTATTGAAGGAAAGGCAGCTATTAAGAAACTAACAATAACAATGCAATTCTTTTTCATACTAAAATTTGGTTCTAAATGTTAGCCCCAAAATCCACGCAGATACTTTTGTATCAATATCTAAACCATTGTAAGGATTGTAAATCAGATCACCAAAATCTTCACTGTTCGCAACCTGACTGCTGTTCGCTGGGATTTTTTGCTTTGATATCAAATAACTTACTGAAAGATCCAATGTGCTGTCTTTATCCCATTGATAGCCAAAACCAAGACCATAAAAATCAGCCTTACCCAGAGGTGCTAGCACATCACGTCTGTTGGCAGGAATAGCAGAATTACGCATTTCATATCCTGCACGCACTCGCATCCGTTCATTTAACTGATATTCAACACCAATAGAAGGACTCCACACACTTTCATAATTTCTTGGCAACGATAATGATGATGGAGTGACAAGACCTGGAGAAAGTAGCTGGGCCACACCTAAAACCTGCAGTGGTCGATCAAACTCAATGTCAAACGCTTCCCAAGCGTCATAATCAACCCATGTTAAATCAAAATTAATTTGCAACTTTTCAGTGGGCTTAAATTTAATGCCTGTCTGAAAGTGCGCTGGATACGTTAAATCAATTGACGCATGACCACGCTCTTTCACCGGATCACCAGCAGGCAAGCTAAATGCGCTACCAATGAGAAGACCAAGAACTGACTCATTAAAACCTCGAAAAAAATTATAAAAATCAGGGTCATACTCAACAAGAAAATCACCTTTTAACTTCATGTCCTGGGCAAATTGATACTTCACTCCCCATGCAAATCGATCGTTGGGTTCCCAAAGCAGCCCCAATGTAACTGTTGGCGAGAGGCTTTCTGTCACTTCTATATCTAAGGTGGCAATATCTTCATAGGGACCGATATCACCAAAACATATATTAAAGACTGCCTCGCCAAGCTGACCACCATTTTGACACACAGCATCTTGAAATAATTCTGCGAGACCTAAAATTTCATTTGCTCCAATGAAATCAAGGTTGGTAACAACCGCTTGATGCGAGAAGCCAATCGATACTCCAGCAGACCAATGATCATTAATTTCATAGGCAACTGTTGGTGAAAGATAGGTGATTCGTTGCAGTGCAATTTCATTGCCTTGAAAACGCCCAGAATCTTTACTATCTCTGGCATAACCCACTGCTTGTGGCGCAAACAGCGCATTCCCAAAAGTAAATTTAGATCCAGGCGAATTGATTGCAAAAGAGGAAAGCGGAGCCACTAACCCAGGCAGAACAACTCGCTCTGAAAGTCCGGGAACAAAAAATAGCGATCCAGAAGACTCACTGTGCGGTCGCAGTAAAGCTGGATGATCTTTATTACCAAAAACCCCTTCATAGCCAGGAGGAGCACTGAAATCTGCTTCTATAGCAAACAAAGCAGCGATTGTGTTAGCTTCACCATGAAAGCCTCCCTTATAACGGGTCAATGCAGCCGGATTAAAGTGAATAGCGCCAGTGATTGTCAATGGATCTGCAGTGACTGCATTCCCCATTGAGCCAGCCACACCAATACCCAAATTTGTTGCTAGCTGAGCATGCAGAATTTGACTAAAACTAAAAAATAACAGGAAAAACAATAAGGCTATTTTTCTTATCATAACTAAAAATCCTCAATTGTTTTCAAGTCTATTTGGCACTAAAATCTGTAAGCCCTTTGATATCAAGGGGAACGGTGAACCCTAATAGCGCATCAGGAGAATCTTCGGTCAAACCAAATCCAGCGTTTATATTAACAATGGTATCTGGTGCAGTACGAATACCTAAAGCAAAATTCATAAGAGCAGAGCTTTGTTCGGTTGATTTAAAGCCCTCACCCACATCAAAATCAAACTCGGTTTCTAAGCTAAATGATTGCTGGTAAGAAATACTCAAAGAGACATCATAAGATAGCGAATAGGCAAAACCCATTGACAAGCCAATGCTGTCACCTGGATCAACCGACTCCAAAATACGACCACCACGAACTTGGTTTAAGCCACTAGTTCTGAAATTATGGGTGTAACTCAATGAACCAAATAAAACAAC
>JAUIKI010000180.1 GCA_030430875.1 Gammaproteobacteria bacterium
TCGCCGTTGGAATGGCAACTGATATCCCACCGCACAACTTAACCGAAGTGGGTAACGCCTGCATTGCGTTGCTCGACAACCCAGATTTAACATTAGATGAATTAATTAACATCATTCCTGCTCCTGACTTTCCAACAGCAGCAGAAATCATTTCCAGCAAGAAAGATATTTATGATTGCTATCAAAACGGTCGCGGCTCAATTCGCATGCGAGCCACTTATGAGCGTGAAGATAGTGACATCATCATTACTAACTTACCATTTCAAGTTTCTGGCAGCAAAATTCAAGAACAAATTGCCAGTCAAATGCTAAGCAAAAAATTGCCTTTGGTGTCGGATATTCGCGACGAGTCGGATCATGAAAATCCAACACGCGTTGTCATCACACCCAAGTCAAATCGAGTTGATATTGATGCACTGATGGCACATTTATTTGCCACCACTGATCTTGAGCGCAGCTATCGCGTCAATCTAAACATGATTGGCCTTGACCATAAACCACAGGTTAAAAATCTAAAGGCTATTTTGACTGAATGGTTAATCTTCCGCCGCCAAACGGTGCGACGTCGCCTAGCATTTCGCTTAAATAAAGTGATTGATCGTCTACATATTTTAGAAGGGTTATTAATCGCCTTTTTAAATATTGATGAGGTCATTGCCATCATTCGACATGAAGAAAAACCCAAGCTCGTGTTGATGGAACGTTTTGAACTATCTGATCGTCAAGCAGAAGCAATTCTTGAATTAAAATTACGCCAACTAGCTAAACTAGAAGAAATAAAAATTCGCAGCGAACAAGACGAACTTGCAAAAGAACGCAAAATATTAGAAGCTTTATTGAATTCATCCAAAAAGCTAACCACCTTAATCAAAAATGAAATCCAAGCAGACATTGAAATGTTTGGTGATAAACGCAAGTCAAACGTTGTGGTTCGTGGAGAAGCCAAAGCTTTAAAAGAAACTGATTTAGTATCAGTAGAAGCCATCACAATAGTACTCTCTGAAAAAGGCTGGATTCGTGCCGCCAAAGGCCATGATATTGATCCAACCAGCTTAAGCTATAAATCAGGTGACCAATTCCTTTGTGCCGTCAAAGGAAAATCTAATCAATCCCTAGTCATTTTGGATTCAACCGGACGCGCTTATACGTTAGCTGCGCATGCATTGCCATCTGCTCGCGGCCAAGGAGAACCATTGACTGGGCATATTAACCCTCCTTCTGGCGCAAATTTCGTCGGCATGATGTTAGCAGATAACACTGCGCATTTTCTCATTGCCTCTGATGCTGGATATGGATTTATTGTCACTTTCTCTGACATTCAAACTAAAAACCGAGCCGGTAAGGTCTTATTATCGCTTCCCAAAGCTAGCGAACCGCTTCCTCCAACACCTGTATTAGATCCAGAAAATGATATGTTGGTCGCTATCACTAATGAAGGCCGACTACTTGCATTTCCGGTTAAAGAACTGCCAACACTGAACAAAGGAAAAGGCAATAAAATTATTAGCATTCCAAGCGCAAAAGCAGCCAGTCGAGAGGAATTAGTCACTCACCTTGCTGTCATCAACCCCAATGCAAACCTTGATCTTACAGCAGGCAAGCGCAGCCTTAAGTTAAGGCCACAAGATCTGGCACACTATCATGGCGAACGAGGTCGACGCGGCAATAAATTGCCCAGGGGATTGCAGAAAGTGGATGAAATTAAATTAGACGTGTGAAACACTATCATGCGACCTTTCTGGTAAAAGATAATGAAAATGCTGTGTTGAGCCAGCTTACAAACGATAAAATCACTTTGGATAATGGCAATCAAACTTGTAATAACCTGATAGACGACTCGATAAGGCTTAAAAAAATTCTCGAAATTCCTTGATTCCCAATCCTGATAGCTCTTTTGGGAAACTTCCCCTATCAGGAGATTCAGATAAACTCTGCAAGACATTCTCAATTTTTCCCAACGCATGATCTGCTTTAACAGAGCCATCATGCTCAGTCAAATAGTCATAAAGTAAATCAAGATCTCGCGCAGTATCACTAGTTAGAAATACGTTAGCCATTAGAACTAATCTCGTTTCTTACGAATACGCTTGATTAAATCAACAGCAGACGCAACGTTATCTTCTTCAACCTGCTGGTGACCCAATGCTAAAATTTTTAATAGCGCCAACGTGTTTTGCAATGATTCATAGCTTGCAATATCTTGAACAACCACTTTAGCTTCACCGTTTTGAGTGATAAATAACGGAGCTTGTTTTTTATGCAAATCACGAATAATTTCAGCTGCGTTAGTTTTTAAATAGCTGATTGGTTTGATTTGATGAGACAAACTCATAATATTGTACTCACTTTGCTTTAAAGTTCTAAATATAGTCCTTTAAAAGACTAATGCCAGGATATCAGCAGGCAATGTTCATTGGAAATTCACTTCTAATGTAAAATAGACACATCGGATTGCAACGAGTAAGCCCGCGATGCTCTGTCGCTTTGCGATTTATCATAAAACAACAATATTAAAACTGCTTAACTCCACCCTCTCCGCCAAGCAACAATACATCAGCACGACGCACTGCAAAAATGCCATGACAAACCACACCGGTAATTTGATTAAGCTGCTCTTCAACTTTAATTGGTCGATCAATCGTGAAGTTATGTACATCTAAAATAACATTACCATTATCCGTCACAACACCTTGTCGATACACTGGATCACCACCGAGCTTAACGATTTCGCGTGCAACATAACTTCTTGCCATTGGAATCACCTCAATGGGCAACGGAAACTCACCCAGGAGATCAACATATTTTGATTGATCTGCAATGCAAATAAATTGATCTGCTACAGCCGCAATAATTTTTTCTCGAGTAAGTGCACCACCACCACCTTTAATCATCTCCAGACGATGATTAATTTCATCGGCACCGTCAATATAAAAATCAATTTTATCCACTGAATTTAGCTCAAACATTTCAACCCCAATAGCTTTAAGTCTTTCTGTACTTTGCTCTGAACTTGATACAGCTCCACCAAACCACCCTTTAAGGCTCGCCAATTCATCAATAAAAAAATTAACGGTTGAACCTGTTCCAACACCTAAAATCATATTAGAGTTGAATTTTGGCTTTAAAAAATTAATGGCTGCTTGTGCTACTTGTTGTTTCAACTGATCTTGATTCATTAGATATCCTTGCCAATTAACGGCTAAAATTTATAATCTCATGGTATGATATACAGCTTCATCCAATCAATTATAAAATACTATGCCGCAACGCTACATTAAAAAAATTCTTGATGCCCGGGTCTACGATGTTGCCATCAAAACTCCTTTGGATCATGCAGAACTACTTTCGCTCCGACATAATAATAGCATATGGATCAAACGCGAAGATTTGCAACCGGTTTTTTCATTCAAAATTCGTGGCGCTTACAATAAAATTTCTCAATTAAGCCCATCCGAAAAACAAAAGGGTATCATCGCTGCTTCAGCTGGAAATCACGCGCAGGGTGTTGCATTAGCTGCTCATAAGCTGGGTATCAAAGCTATTATTGTGATGCCAAAAACCACGCCGGATATCAAAGTTAATGCTGTAAAAAGTCGAAAAGCTAAAGTAATTTTATACGGCGATAATTTCAATGAAGCAGCAGATTATGCTCACAAATTGGTCGAAAAAGATGGATTGGTTTATATCCCTCCCTATGATAATCCTGATGTGATTGCTGGACAAGGCACTATAGGCATGGAAATTTGTCAGCAACACACCGACCATATTGATGCTATTTTCGTTCCAGTTGGAGGCGGTGGTTTAATTGCGGGTGTTGCAGCTTATATCAAATATCTTCGGCCAAACACCAAAATCATTGCTGTGGAAGCAGAAGATTCAGCATGTCTTGCTGCTGCAATGAAAGCAAACCGACGGGTTATTTTACCCCAAGTTGGTATTTTTGCTGATGGCGTTGCAGTATCTCAAATTGGCC
>JAUIKI010000181.1 GCA_030430875.1 Gammaproteobacteria bacterium
TTGCCGGCAATTCACCACCTGTTAATACATAATCCCCAATCGAATATTCTTCATCTATTTCAGACTCAATCAACCTTTCATCAATCCCTTCATAACGACCTGATACCAAAATTAAATGTTTAGCTCTCGCTAATGTTCCAACAATCTCTTGTGTGACTGGCCTGCCTTGTGGCGATAAATAAATCACCGAAGCTGGACAGGCAAGTTGTTTTTTTGCTGCCTGGATCGCCTTTTGCAGAGGCTCCACCTTCATCAGCATGCCTGGCCCGCCGCCAAAAGGCCTATCATCAACTTGTTGATGCTTATCTGTTGCGAAATCCCTAGGATTCCACAATGTTAGATCTACCAGCTTTTGATCAAACGCTTTTGCTGTCACCCCATAGTGACAAATGGCTTGAAACATATCTGGAAAAATAGAAATCACATGGAAATTCATATATCACCAGAAAACTGTTTTTTACTTGTAATACTCTAAAACTTTTGCAGTAGTAAAGCTACAATCTACTCCAGAGTAACTTAGGCCGCCTGTATACTCGAAAAACGCTTCTGCAGACTGCATACACTAAAAATCTTTATCCCAATCCACAACCATTTTTTGCTCATTTAAATCAACTGATTTTACAACTTGATCTAGCAAATAGGGAATTAACCGCTCTCGTTGATCAATGCTTTGCTCTGATGGTTTAACAACCAACACATCATTAGCGCCGGTTTCCAACAGGTGATCAACCGTTCCTAATTGTTCATGATCCATAGTCAGAACTTTCAACCCCACCAACTGATACCAATAATACTCATCATCCTGAAGTGGCGGTAATTGATCTGTCATGACTTCAATCTGGCAACCCATCCAAGCTCTTGCGGCATCAGGGTCATCACAACCTGGTAATTTTAAAATAAACCCCTCTTGATGTGACTTGATATCAAACTCTTCAATGGAAACCAACTTTTGATTCTGGCTTACCCACCACGGCGAATACTGCAAAATCGCATCAATCGGATCCGTGTAGGACTTAACCTTAAGCCATCCTTTAATGCCAAATGGCCGGGTGATTAATCCAACAACTATCTTATCTGTATTCAACCGACTCTATGCACTGATCTGTTTATACAAAGTTGCAACACGGTCGGACAATTGAGCCCCTTTATCAAGCCAATGCTTAACTCGATCGGCATCCAAATTTAGCTTTTCTGCTTGTCCACTTGCCACTGGATTAAAAAATCCAATTTGCTCAATAAATTTACCATCACGCTTATTACGTCGATCTGTGACAACCACATGATAATAAGGTCTTTTTTTAGCGCCTGCTCGAGCGAGACGAATCACTACCATCTTCGATTACCTTCAATTGTTGAATTTAAGTTCCCTAGCTAAACCATTATGCCACAACAGCCATTAAATAATGCATTTAGAACACACATTTAAGCGGGCTGGCTATTCTAAAGCAATCTTTCGCTAAATTAAAGCAGCTTTTCAAAAACAAAAAGCCCTCTTATGAGGGCTTTTTGTTAAACGGCATGATATTTCTCAATCAGAAGTTAGAAATTGAGGTTTGCACGCAAGCCAATAGAAAACTGACTTCCATCACTGCCAGCGGCATAATCAAACCCAGTACCAACTGATAATTCACCGAAACTGGCATCAACACCTGCTTTTAACCCCATTTGCAAGCCGCGACCATCGTGTGATGATAGATTTGCTTTATATGCCGAATCAGCAACTGCATAATGTGTGGTGATTTCGCGTTCTTCACCTGAGATTATCCAAGCAATATATGGACTAGCACTCAACGCAATTTTCACACCACCTGCATCAAGCTCAGCACCAATGCGCACACCACCTTCTGTTGTCAACTGTGCAACATCATCATAATCAACTTTTAAGGCTAAATCTGACCTTGAATCTTCAGTGAATCCATTGGTTCGCGCCAAAACATATTCCAGTCCGGCATAAGGGGTCACTAGAAAATCATTGACCTCAAGTGTCAAACCAACTTCACCGGCCAACTGTATTGCGTGAGCATCTGTACTGCTATCAAACTGCTCAGACAATCCAGGACGCAAGTCGGTATCAGCAATGGTTAATTGGCGATCGCCTGTTAAATATGTCCATTGGTATCCTGCCATGCCTCGCAGATAAAATGGCTCATAATCAAACTGAGCGTAACCTGCTAAACCAACGGTGTGGCTATCAGCACCCATACTTCCAGAGCCTGTATTACTTGAACCACCAGTACTCGCACTACCTTCACCATTGTGGTAATTGAGGGAAACACCTGCCACCAAACTGTCACTCACAGGCACATCAAGACCAATGGCAATACTGATAGAATCCGTTTCAGAGCTCAAATGCTCATCCATTGCATCACGATCAACACCACCAAAACGCAGATCGAACCACCCTTTTGGCTCTTCAAAATCACGTGCTTGCATTTGATCTGCAATGATATCCGTCATCAATTCATTCGGCGCCAACACCAACTGATTGTGCAGATCATTTAGTTCACCACTGGTAGCTCGAAGCTTGTCAAAATAGGCATTAACATTAGACTCAGTATCCAGATTTCTCAAAAAAGTTTCCACATCTTCATGTGGTTTGACATCATTGTTGTCATCAAGATAAAAATGTTCATCACTCGCAACTATGTTGGTGTTGTAATCAGCCCAGGCTTTGTCATTGGGTTGATAGCTCAGACCCGCAATATCACCATAACCAATTCGACTAAATTTGATTAACACCCGATCGTCACCATTCTCACCGCCATTTTCATCATAAATCAGCTGCTGTTTGATCACCATTGACAGCAAATTCCAATCAAGGCTTAGTCCAGAAAATTCAGTGGCATCATCAATTTCACTTGATTCCACAATGGTGTACTGACGCTCTTGATATGGCTCAAGTTCCAGTTGATTTTTTAAATCCACCGCCAATGTGCCACCAAGTAATGCCTTATCAGATAGCTTTAATTTATCAGACTCCCATTCAGTCGCACCATTAACCTGCACAAATAACACACCATTTTCATGTTGCTGGAAGGTATCCGCCTCAATCATCAAGGTGTTGTATTCCTCTGGACCAGCAATAGCTAGTACCGGCACATGAGGATTAGCTTCATCACCATCTGGCTCCAACTGACCCAACTCAAATAAGCTGAATTTTTGCATTGGCACTCCCATTGATGATAGATGCCATATACCATCGACAACGGCAATATTCTCAATACCACCTACATCATAAATATTAAACTCACCTTCCTCTACATCAACTTGGTCGAAAAACAGGCTATCAGAGCCAGATCCACCATCAATAATACCGGTAACTGACATGCCTGTGAACAGTCTGACTGCATCATCTCCACTATACATAAATACATCACCCACAATACTGCCTGCATTCCAAAATGTGTCCGCACTATCAATATCGAAAGCAAAATCAAGTGCAATACTCGCAGATTCGATGATTCCACCTTTATCATTATGAACAAATGCTTCCTTAGCTCCTTCAAAACTTAAGGCTGCTCCATTCGTGCTTTTAATTATGCCGGCATTATAAATTTTGCTTGCACCTACGTGACTTAATAAAACCCCGTGCATCTTCCCTATCAACTCTCCCGCATTACTAATAGTGGCATTTTCAGCAAAAGATATACTAATTGCTGCATCAGCAACTGTGTCTCCATGGCTAATAATTGACCCCTGTTCTTCATTAAAAATATGGATTTCGCCTGCTTCTACAACACGGATACCTGACCCAAAATCACCAACAGTTTCATCAAGATTTGCCTCAATGAATCCAGAGTTTCCAATCAATACTTTTTCTATCTCTCGAACACCAACTCCATCAGTTTCTGATTCAATTTTACCGAGATTTCCCTTCAACAGATTGTTTGAGTCATTGGGGTCTTGAATACCCAACACAAAGCTATCACCATCTGAGTTATTATTTTTATCCACAACAAA
>JAUIKI010000182.1 GCA_030430875.1 Gammaproteobacteria bacterium
ATCGACTTTATTTTGGGGAATGTTTAACGCTTTGGCTGTGGCATAGACCAACACTGGACGAATTCGTTTACCACCACTGAATAGGCTGTAGTTAATTGCTGCACTCAGATTTGTTTCAACATTGAAATGCAAACTCAAAAAACTTTTAAGTATTTGATCAACACGAGTCTGACAGGAAAACAAATATTCACTAAAATTCAAAAGTTATTCCGTTGTCTCATTATTATCAAAAAATGTTTTATCTGTCACCTCTCCATTTTTCTCAAGCAAAACTGTCACTTTTTGCTCTGCATCCATTAGAAGTTCTTGGCAGTGTCGTGTCAATGAAATACCTCTTTCAAAGAGCTGCAAAGACACATCAAGAGACAAATTTCCTGCCTCCATTTTCTCAACAATTTTTTCAATCTCAGCTAATGATTTCTCTAACGTTGGAGAGTCGCTTGATTTTTTCATAACAAAGGAACTTTAACCATAATCTGATGAATTTTCGTAACCGTAAAAGCTAATTAGCAATTACGCTTTTCCAGAAGAATGAGGTATGCTAACGCAGTTTGAAAAAGAAATAAACTAAATCCAGCAGAAGGAGCCATTAATAAACCACGGTCACTTAGCTTTTCATCAATTCACCTGAAATAATCTTTTTGACAATCTGATACTCTTCCAGCATGGTATCATAGGTGCTCTGCGCTGCACTTAACTCATTATCTCTTCCCATAAACTCAAGCTGTCGACAAAACTCAGCTAATTGAGTTGCGCCTAAATTTCCACTGCTCCCTTTTAAACTATGTGCAGAACCTCTGACATCATTAGCATCTCCAGCGTTAATAGCAGACTGAATTTGAATCACATGCTTTTCAGAATCATCTAAATATGTTTGTAATAAGTTCTTAAATTCATCTTCCATCAACTCTTTTAATTCGGTTAGCATTTCAATATCAACATGAGTCATCACCAATCCCCACCATTTAATTATTTAAATTATTATTGCTTCCACTCAAAATCAACTTCCACAATATTACCTGCTCCTACAAACTGTAGACTTTTGCATAACTCTTGAATTAAAGCAATACCACGACCACAGTATGCATTGAGACTTTTTTCTGGGTTATCAAATTTATCATAACCAAAACCTGGCCCACTATCTTCTACTCGAATAATCAAGTTACCTCCATCTACTGATGGCTTATGTGACAAATGAAATCGCACAAAGCCATTTTTTAACTCTCTTAAAAGGCGCGATCGTTCGCTATAATATTTTGCAAATCCCAGCGGAGTGGATTTCATTTCTGACTTTAAGTTGATTACGCCATGCTCAAGCGCGTTAGAATAAAGCTCTGCTAAAATTGTGTAGACTTCACCGCTAAAAGGATGCAATCCTGGAACTTCCATAATAATATGCAACAATAGTGGCAGTGGATTACAGGTTTTTAATGTGTCATCACGCAACTCATAAGAAACGGCCCAATCAGTTGGACCATCTGATTTGCTACTTGGAAAAATCAGCGCAGTGTCTTTAAGATACTCTTCCTCCACCATTTTAACTTCAACCATGGTAATATCATCAGATCGTTCTGTATTACCAATAAACTCCGTAACGCTGTTTTTAATAGAATCAAATAAATCATCTGCTTTTTCTGCTTGACGAAAAACCTCAACCAATCGCTCTTCTCCATACATTTCTTGATTCACATTACATGCTTCATGGATACCATCTGACCAAATATAAAGTCTATCATTCGCTGTCATTTCAAAAATCTGCATATCATCTTTAAAAAAGTCATTATCTAAAACACCCAGCGGTAAATTACGTGAACCAATTGAAATAAACTCTTTGCTTTCAGCTCTATATAAAAAACAATCAGGAAGTCCTCCCAACCAAACTTTAATCATATTTTTGCGGAAATCCATATCAACCATACAAGCGCAGCAGAACACACTAACAGGCAAAATATTTTTTAGCTTTTGATTTATTTCACGCAAAATATCCCGCATTGAAAAGCCCTTGATTGCCATGCCATAAAAAATCTCGGCCATTGGCATCGCTCCAATTGCTGCAGGCAAACCATGTCCAGTAAAATCCCCCAATAACACATACATTCCACCTGAAGGCTTTCGAGTTGCTAATAAAACATCACCATTGAAAACAGCCAATGGTGATAAAAGGTATTTGATATTTTTTGCATTCAGACAACCAAGATGAGCTACATTATCAAAAACAGCTTTAGCAACCTCCTGCTCATGCACCAGATGCTCATTATGTATTGCAATTTGATCACGCTGGTGTTGAAGAGTGGCATGCATACCACGCATACGATTAAATGCTTTTAATTTTGCCTCAAGAATCACTCTATTATATGGCTTTGACATAAAGTCATCGCCACCTGCATCTAAACATTCCGCTAAAGCATGTACATCTTTTATTGATGTTAGAAAAATAATTGGAACAAGTTCCTCTCCTGCAATTTCTTTGATTCGCCTTGCTGCCTCATAACCATCCATTTTAGGCATTAGCACATCAAGTAAAACAATATGAGGACGTTCAGATTCAAATTTATCGACAGCTTCCGCACCATCTCGTGCCATGACGACAAGATGTCCTTGCTTTTGCACAATAGCATTTAATATCATTCGGTCAGCATCGTTATCATCAGCAATCAAAACTTTGACTGGACCGCTCTCATCTATCATTAATAATCCTTTATCTTTTAAATCATTCTGAAAAAATCTAATTATGCAGGAGAGATCATCAAACCAACTTGGGACATGATGCAGCAAATATGAATCAGTTGATAATAATCTTCAGCCATGTTGATCCATCACAAGCCCACTGATTCATTATTGTTACAAACATTGCTTTTTTGTTAAAAAACTTATTGAATAGCGAATAGCTGCTCAAAATTTGAGATTGTTAATATTTTCTTTACATCATTGCTACAATTTTTAATTTTAATATGTGATTTATCACCACCAGCGTGATCCCTCAACAAAAGCAACATCCCCAACGCAGAGCTATCCAAGTAGGTTGTATCTTTCATATCAATAACATATTCCCTAGGATCATCATCAACATTTTCATAACAACTACGAAACTCCTGATGAACACTGAAATCAAAACGCCCTTTAATATTAATCGTTAATTCTTGCCCATCCATTGATGGTTGCGACCAAATACTCATATATCACCTCATTCGTCTGTTCAATTGCAAAAAAACAATGTAGTTTTCACTTCACCTAAGCTTAGAATAGACAGCAATGTTATGTTTTTCCAATGCTGTTTTATAGCTTTCTGTTATTATATACTAGTTTTTTAGCAAAAATTTAGTCTCTGGGCAGCTCCAGCAAACCGCTTATCAGGGAAACATGGATTTATTGCATGAGATAAAACCTGATAATAAAGAAACGCCACCCTCAAAAACAGAGTCGAATAACGCAAGATTATTGGTTTAATATGTGGAGACCATTGCATTAACTGATTATTTGAAATAGTTTGAGGCTGAATGGAGAAAAAATGCCATTAGTGGCAGTCATTGGGCTAAAAGCACTTGAAATATAACCCTATTGGTTAATTGATCCTCATTTCTCATTGCATTAGACGCAACTCGACTGCGGGCGCCGCCCAGGCTCCATGAGATAACAGTAGGCACGCTTCAAATTGTACGCCATCGATTTCAATAAAATCTCGCCATTCACTTTCGCCAATCCCAGGTATCGTGCTCGATGCAATCCATACATGCGTTTCAAGGTGCCAAACGTTCGCTCTGTCACAAAACGACGTCTCAAGATGAGTCGATTACGCAGCCGATTCCAATGGCTCATTGCTTTGCCTTTCGGTTTCTTGCGCATGATGCCGTCTCGCAATCCCTGTTGCTTTAGTGCGTCTCGATTGGCTGCGCTATCAACGCCCTTGTCATACAACACCACCTTGCCCG
>JAUIKI010000183.1 GCA_030430875.1 Gammaproteobacteria bacterium
ACCAAGGCGACGCCTGTACCCGCGAGCATGATCCAGAAGAGATATGGCAAACAACAGTAACTTGTTGTCGGGAAGTGGTGGAAACTAGTTGTGTTACGTTTGCTGATGTTTGTGCGATTGGTATTACTAATCAGCGTGAGACTACTATTATTTGGGATAGAGAAACTGGGAAGCCAATTGCAAATGCTATTGTTTGGCAAGATAGACGGACAGCTGATTATTGCGAACAATTTAAAGATCGTGATTTAGAAGCCTTGGTTTCTGAAAAGACGGGCTTATTAATTGATCCTTATTTTTCGGCAAGTAAAATTCATTGGCTATTGAAAAATGTTGATGGTGCATATGAACATGCAAAAAAAGGCAAATTGGCATTTGGTACAATCGATAGTTTTTTATTGTGGCGTTTAACAGGCGGAAAAAGCCATAAAACTGATGCAACAAATGCTTCTCGAACACTATTGTTTAATATTAATGAGCAATGTTGGGATGATGATTTGCTCACTATGTTTGATGTGCCCAAATCACTTCTGCCCGAGGTATGTGATTGTAGTGCAGATTTTGGTGTGACTGACAAATCACTATTTACCTCAGAAATTCCTATTGCTGGTATTGCAGGAGATCAGCAGGCAGCTCTGATAGGTCAAGCATGTTTTGAAAAAGGAATGGCAAAAAGTACGTATGGAACAGGCTGTTTTATGATATTGAACACAGGTGAAAAACGTTTGTCGTCCAAAAGTCGTTTGCTTTCAACAGTCGCTTATCGACTCAACGGTAAGGTCACTTATGGCATTGAAGGAAGCATTTTCGTTGCTGGTGCTGCCATTCAGTGGTTACGTGATGGTTTGAAACTCATTGATCATGCTCAAGAAACAGAACAGCTCGCCATTCAAACTGGTGAGACAAATAGCGTTTATTTGGTTCCGGCTTTTACGGGGCTTGGTGCTCCTTACTGGGATCCTAAAGCACGTGGAGCTGTTTTTGGTTTGACGCGCGATACTGGAATTGGTGAAATTGTAACAGCAGGATTACAGTCAGTTTGTTATCAAACTAAAGATCTAATGGGTGCAATGGAGAACGATGGTGCTAAGCCACGTGGTCTACGCATTGATGGTGGTATGGCGGTAAATAATTGGGTTGTGCAATTTTTAGCTGACCTGTTAAATGTGCCAATTGATAGGCCTGTAGTGACGGAGACAACAGCATTAGGTGCTGCCTATTTAGCAGGTTTGCATGTAGGGGTATTTGCAAGTTTGGAAGAGATTGCAAAACTGTGGCAATGTGAGAGGAGTTTTGTGCCAAACTTAGATGAAGGCACTTGTGAGCAACTTTATCAGGGATGGTTGGATGCTGTTGAGCGTGTACGCACTAACGCTTGAAATAGCTTGAGTAAAAACTTAATTAAATAACGTGTTATTTATTAATGGGTTAAACTAATTATGTCAGAGAAAGACGCTAAAAATAGCGGAAAGCAGTCATCACTTACGGTGTGGCAGGTTATTAGTAGTGTATTAGCTGCGGCTTTTGGTGTGCAAAAGTCAAAAAATCGTGAGCGTGATTTTAATCAGGGTAGTATATCTACATTTGTGATTGTAGGGCTTGTTTTTACAGTTGCTTTTGTTCTTATTATCGTCACGATCGTGAATCTTGTATTGTATTTTGTCCGTTGATCTTACTGTTGTTTCTTTTTGAAAGAAGTCCGTTGAGTAGAAGCAATTAAAATACAAGTTTGAGCAAAAATTTGCAGCATGTTTCAGTGTTTTTATGGTGAAACGGTAAATGGCGCGCCCGGAGAGATTCGAACTCCCGACCACCTGGTTCGAAGCCAGATACTCTATCCAGCTGAGCTACGGGCGCAAAACGATGAAAGATTCAGATTAATATCCTTTGCTGCATCATCCGAATATTATCAATATGGATATTGATAAAACTATCCAACTTCCAACAGCCCCACATATTAAGTAACTAATTTTTTTTTGTCAAAGTAAACCTGCATCTTATTCATATCTGTAGTTAGCTTGAATTTTATTGAATTGTCTCCATATTTACAATAACTACCATTTAGAGGGGCTATCATGCGATTCGATAAATTAACTACCCGGTTACAGCAATCTCTTTCAGAGGCACAGTCACTTGCCATCACGCATGATCATAATTATATCGAGCCAGTGCACTTGTTGAAAATAATGTTGGATCAAACAAATGGATCAGTAGCACCTCTGCTGCAAAAAGCAGGGGGTGATTTAGTTATGTTGCAGAAAATACTCAATCAAAAAGTTGATGAGCTACCACAAATTAAAAATCCAACAGGTGAAATCTCAGCATCTAATGAATTAGTGCGATTATTTAATTTAGCGGAAAAAAATTCCTTACAAAATAATGATCAATATCTATCAAGCGAGACATTGTTGTTGGTTTTCAATGAAGATAAAAAAACGGTTGGATTGTTGCTTCGTCAGGCAGGTGTCAATCAAAATCAACTTAAGAAAGCTGTTGAAGAGCTGCGTGGAGGAGAGAGTGTGTCAAGTCAAAATACAGAAGAGAATAGGCAGGCATTAGATAAGTTTACTATTGATTTAACTGAGCGTGCTGAAACAGGAAAGATTGATCCTGTGATTGGGCGTGATGATGAGATTCGACGCACTATTCAAGTGTTGCAGCGTCGAACTAAAAATAATCCAGTATTAATTGGAGAGCCTGGGGTTGGAAAAACTGCAATTATTGAAGGGCTTGCGCAGCGTATTATTAATGGTGAAGTTCCTGAGGGACTTAAAGATAAACGTATTTTAGCTCTTGATATGGGTGCTCTAGTTGCAGGATCAAAGTATCGAGGTGATTTTGAAGAACGGCTGAAATCTGTATTAAATGAGTTAGAGAAACAAGAAGGTCGTGTCATTTTATTCATCGATGAGCTGCATATGATGGTTGGAGCAGGAAAGTCCGAAGGATCAATGGACGCAGGTAATATGCTAAAACCAGCATTAGCACGTGGTGAATTACATTGTGTCGGTGCAACTACATTGGATGAATATCGCCAATATATCGAAAAAGATTCGGCGCTTGAGCGGCGATTCCAGAAAGTGTTGGTTGATGAGCCAAATGAAGAAGATACCATTGCTATTTTGCGTGGATTAAAAGAGCGTTATGAAGTTCATCATGGCGTTGATATTACCGATTCTGCCATTATTGCCGCTGCGAAACTTTCCTCCAGATATATCACCGATCGAAAATTACCAGACAAAGCAATTGATTTAATTGATGAAGCTGCTAGTCGCATTCGAATGGAGATGGACTCAAAGCCTGAAAATATGGACAGATTAGAAAGACGACTTATTCAGTTAAAAATTGAACGTGAGGCATTGAAAAAAGAACAGGATGATGCATCAAAAAAACGTTTGGATGATTTAAATCACAATATAAATCAATTAGAAAAAGATTACGCAGATTTAGATGAAATTTGGAAAGCTGAAAAAGCAAGTTTGCATGGATCACAGGATATTAAAGTGAAACTTGAGCAAGCTAAAATTGAACTTGAAGCAGCGAGGCGCGCAAGCGATCTCAGCAGAATGTCAGAATTACAATACGGTGTGATTCCAGATCTCGAAAAACAATTACAAAATAGTGAGTCTAGCGATTCTAATGAAGTGGCTGAGATGAAGCTGCTGAGAAATAAAGTCACAGAAGAAGAGATTGCTGAAGTGGTTTCAAAATGGACAGGAATTCCAGTGTCAAAAATGCTCGAAGGTGAGCGTGAGAAGTTATTAAGAATGGAGGAGATGTTGCATCAGCGTGTCATTGGTCAAGATGAAGCTGTCCTGGCTGTTGCAAATGCTATTCGGCGTTCGCGTTCAGGTTTATCTGATCCTAATCGTCCCAATGGCTCATTTTTGTTTTTAGGACCAACAGGTGTTGGAAAAACTGAGTTAT
>JAUIKI010000184.1 GCA_030430875.1 Gammaproteobacteria bacterium
ACAAAGGATGCATCAAATGAGTATCACAATTAAAGCGCCAATGTTCCCGGAGTCAGTTAGCGAAGGCACTGTTGCTACCTGGTATAAAAAACCTGGAGAAAGCGTTGCGCGTGATGAATTGTTAGTGGATATCGAGACTGATAAAGTTGTACTAGAAGTTGTAGCACCCGTTGATGGTGTGCTACAAAATGTTTCAAAGAAAGAAGGTGAGATTATTGGCAGTGAAGAGGTGCTTGCTGTCATTGATACAGATGCAAAAGCTAATACTGCGACAATTCAATCTGCAGACACCTCATCTGAAATGTCAACTGATTCAGCACCTACTTTGGTAGAACAGTTGAGTCCTGCCGTGCGTAAGCTTATTCAAGAACATAATGTTAATCCTGAAGAAGTAAGTGCATCTGGGAAAGATGGAAGGCTAACAAAAGCTGATGTGCTTGCATTTTTAGAAGCTAAAAACGCACAAGAAAAATTGACTGAGTCAACTGAAGCTGTAGAAAAAACCACAGCTCCTGTAACTAAACCTCAAACAGTTTCTCCTGTTGTGTTAAATGAATTGCCAGAGATTGGTGCTGATAGACGTGTTGAAAAACGTGTTCCTATGACGCGATTGCGAGCGAGAATTGCTGAACGATTGGTGCAAGCGCAACAAACTGCTGCCATGCTTACAACGTTTAATGAAGTCGATATGAAACCAATCATGACGTTGCGAAAACGTTACCGTGATCAATTTGAAAAAACACATAATGTTCGATTGGGATTTATGTCGTTTTTTGTTAGAGCATCTACTGAAGCACTAAAACGTTTTCCCGCTGTGAATTCATCAATTGATGGCAGTGAAATTGTTTATCATGGGTATTATGATATCGGTGTTGCAGTATCATCAGAGCGCGGGTTAGTAGTGCCCATTTTACGCGATGTCGATCAAAAAAGTTTAGCGGAAATTGAATCAAATATTGTTACTTATTCTGAGAAGGCAAAAGAAAATAAGTTGGCAATTGACGATATTCAGGGAGGCACATTTACCATTTCCAATGGGGGTGTTTTTGGATCATTAATGTCCACGCCTATCTTGAATCCACCACAATCAGCAATTTTGGGTATGCATAAAATCCAAGAACGTCCTGTTGTTGTTGACGGTGAAATTGTTATTTTGCCAATGATGTATTTGGCTTTGTCATACGATCATCGACTTATTGATGGTCGAGAAGCTGTGCAGTTTTTGGTGGCAATAAAAGAACTTATTGAAGATCCTATGAAGCTGCTTTTAGATATTTAACGAAGAATTCAAAAGAGCAATGAGCTTGGATATTCAACTCTAAACGCGTTCAGTATGAGTAGTAATGATAGAGACAACAAAAAGGAAGTATAAATGAGTGATAATTATGATGTTGTGGTGATTGGAGCAGGACCAGCAGGTTATGTTGCAGCTATTCGATGTGCTCAGCTTGGAATGAGTGTTGCGTGTATCGACAAGCGTATCGGTTCGAATGGCAAGCCAGTTTTGGGTGGTACGTGTTTAAATGTCGGCTGCATTCCCTCTAAAGCATTATTAGATAGTTCACAACGTTACAGTGATATAACAAATAAGATGGCAGTGCATGGTGTTAATATCAAAGGAGTAAAGCTTGATCTTGAAACCATGATGGGGCGGAAAGAGCGCATTGTGGGGAATTTGACAGCAGGAATACACTCCTTATTCAAAGCTAATGGAATTACCTGGTTAGAAGGCAGTGGGAGGGTGCTTGCTGGAAAACAAGTTGAATTTACTGGCCAAAATCAAGAAGCAAAAATTATTGCAACTGAAAATATCATTATTGCAACAGGATCTAGCCCTATAGAAATCTCATCAGCATCACTTGATAATAATCGTATTGTTGACTCGACGGGCGCACTAGAGTTTGCTAATGTTCCAAAAACGTTAGGAGTGATTGGCGCAGGGATTATTGGATTGGAGTTGGGTAGTGTTTGGCGACGGCTTGGTGCTGACGTTGTTGTTCTAGAAGCTCAAGATACCTTTTTGAGCATGGTGGATCAGCAAGTTGCTAAAGAAGCAAAAAAACAATTTTCCCAACAAGGTCTTGATATTCGTTTGGGTGCCCGTGTGACAGGAACAGAAGTTAAAGGCAATAAGGTAACTGTGACCTATGTTGATACAAGTGGAGATAACGAGTTAGTCGTCGATAAATTGATAGTGGCTGTGGGGCGCCGACCAAATACTGAAAATTTACTCTCAGCTGATAGTGGAATCAATCTTGATGAGCGTGGCTGTATTTTTGTTGATGAAAATTGTCAAACTGATATGCCAGGAATTTATGCTGTCGGTGATGTTGTTCGTGGACCAATGCTTGCACACAAAGGATCGGAAGAAGGGATGATGGTAGCTGAGTTAATTGCTGAGCATAAGGCGGCAGTAAACTATGAAACAATCCCTTCTGTAATCTACACGCACCCAGAAATTGCGTGGGTTGGGAAAACAGAAGAAGAGTTGAAAAAAAGTGGTGATGCATATCAAGTAGGCGTATTTCCATTTGCCGCAAATGGTCGAGCAATGGCGGCTGAAGATACAGCAGGTATTGTAAAAATCATTGCAGATAAAAAAACTGATCGAATTTTAGGAATGCATATCATTGGCCCAAGTGCAGGTGATTTAATTGCACAAGGTGTGATTGCTATGGAATTTGCTGGCAGTTCTGAAGATCTTGCGTTAACAGTTTTTGCCCATCCAACGGTTTCGGAAGCTGTGCATGAAGCTGCGCTAGATACATTGGGGCGAGCAGTGCATATTGCAAAAAAACGTCGTCCAGCAAAATAGAAATGAGTGTAAATTTTTTGTACAACTTGTTATTTGGCTGAGATATTCCATAATGATTAATCATATAATAGCGACATTCAATTCAAGGAAATCTTCATGAATCTTCATGAATACCAAGCAAAAGAATTATTAGAAAAATATGGGTTACCAGTTTCAAAAGGCATTGTTGCAAAGACAGTTGATGAGGCAGTTGCAGCTGCCAAGCAATTAACAACTGAAAAAATTGTAGTCAAAGCACAAGTTCACAGTGGTGGGCGTGGTAAAGCAGGTGGCGTGAAACTAGTTGAAAATTTGGCTGACGTTGAGATAGAAGCGAAACGTTTGCTAGGTAGTCAGCTCATCACCTATCAAACGGATAAAAATGGTTTGCCTGTACATGAATTATTAATTGAAGAAACCACAGAAATCGCGAGTGAGTTATATTTAGGTGCAGTTATTGATCGCTCAACTCGCCGAGTGGTATTTATGGCATCAACAGAAGGTGGTGTTGATATTGAATCAGTTGCACATGAGACCCCTGAAAAAATTTACAAAGAAACCATTGATCCTTTGGTGGGAGCTCAGCCTTATCAAGCTAGGAAACTAGGTTATTTGTTGGGGTTAACTCAGCAACAAATTAAACAATTTACACGCATTTTTCTTGGGCTCGCTAAACTGTTTCAGGAATTAGATTTAAGCTTACTGGAAATTAATCCACTGGTGATTACAAAGTCTGATGATTTATTATGTTTGGATGCAAAGCTAAATATTGATGGAAATGCGTTGTTTAGACAGAAGAGCTTGCAAGCTATGTATGATCCTAGTCAAGAAGATGAAAGAGAAAGGCGTGCACAAGAATGGGATTTGAATTACGTTGCCTTGGAAGGAAATATTGGTTGCATGGTTAACGGTGCAGGTCTTGCCATGGCAACGATGGATATCATCAAACTCAAAGGAGGCATGCCTGCAAATTTCCTGGATGTTGGAGGGGGAGCAACAAAAGAGCGTGTCACTGAAGCTTTCAAGATTATTTTGTCAGATAATCAAGTGAAAGCCATTTTAATTAATATTTTTGGTGGAATCGTTCGTTGTGATCGTGTAGCTCAAGGTGTC
>JAUIKI010000185.1 GCA_030430875.1 Gammaproteobacteria bacterium
TGGGGCAATCCAAGTTTTTTCTGAATGTTGTCTGCAGCTAAATCTGCAATTTGAATACTAGTGCCTTCTAACACTTGAACCATTCCAAAAAATCCCAATGGATTCACTCGATTGATGGTGTCATAGGCATATGAAATCATCAGTTCAGTAGACATATTAGGGGTATTGTTGCGGACTTTTTCTTTATCAAAACCACAGTTTGCAATATCATTCAGAATCCACTCTTGATGCCCCAATTCTTCTTCAATATATTCAGCTACAGCCTCTCGCAACCATTCTTTTGATTCAGGAAGACGAGACCCAGTTGCCATTAATAGTGGCGTCGTATGTTTAACGTGGTGGTATGCCTGCTGTAAAAAAGCAACATAATCCTCCAATGTGATATTGCCAGCTAAACAATCACCAATTATTGGCGCTGACATAAGATATTCTTTTGCATGTTGTGTTTTAATTTGTAATTCATCATAAAATTTCATTTGATTCCTCCCAGAAACCATCAGCTTTTTGAAATAGAATTTTTTATATAAAGTTCTTCAATTATTACTGCGAATTTTTTTTCAATATTCTCTCGTTGCAATCGACCATTTGCTGTCATTAATCCACCCCATGCAGATTCTGGAAAACGCACCCACTTTATTACATGAGCATAATCTGGTAATTGTTGATTCACTTGCGATACCCACTGTTCAATTTTCCAGTTATCTATGTTCTCGGGAGCACTAATAAGCGCACAAAGATACGGTTTCTGATCGCCAACCACCATGCATTGACTCAATAATGGCGTTGACATTAATTCGGATTCGACCCATTCGGGACTTATATTACGGCCATAGTTGCTAATCAAAATGTTTTTGCAGCGACCACTTATCAGCAAGTAGTCTCCTTCAAAAAATCCAATATCACCCGTATTTATTTCGCGTTGATACCAGCTATCAGGCTGTTCTAAATAACCTAAATGACATGAACCTTTTACCACCACTTCATTATTTTCAAGATGAACGTTACAATGAGGGAGAACTTTCCCCACTGAATTCAATTGATTATACTCAGGTGTATTAAGCGCAACCACTGATCCACACTCTGATAAACCATAGCCTTGATAAACCGGAAGCCCAACATCATGTGCCTGTTTTATTAGATCCGCAGAAACTTTTCCGCCACCAACAGCAAGAAACTTCAGCCCAAGGGGTGGCTGCCAACCTTTCTGAATGGCGCCCACCAATACGGCAAGCAACTGTGGAAGCAAAATCATACTTTCTGGCTCATGATGATGAACACACTCAAGGAAAACTGAAATATTCAGTCCGGAACTACCCATAAATCCACGTGTTGCATCATCTAACAAAATTATAGTGCCACCGCAAAGTAATGAGCTATAAACACCCGCTATATTCTCAAGCAATGTGCTTAATGGTAATAAACATAAATGCTTCGGATTTTTTAAATTGATGGTTTCAACGAGAGATTGAGCAACTTGCCATTGATGCTTGAGACTTAAACAAACTCCTTTAGGCGAACCTGTTGAACCAGACGTAAACGTAATTTTTTGAGTATTTTCTGGAAGTGACTGAGTTGAAGGGTAAAACACTCGCCAAATAAAGAGTGATTGCAATATTGGCAATGAAATCAATTGGGCATCTTTATCTAAATACATATCAAATGTTTGACTATCACTTAATACCAATCCAGCGCCAACTTTTGATAAACAATGTGTTAATTGCTTTTCACTAAAAAATGTTGGCAAAGGCACACAAACAATATTAGCCTCCTGACAAGCAAGATCTACAATGACCCATTCAAAACTATTTTGAACATGTAACGCTAACACTTGGACTCTTAAAGAATCTAACCAGCCAGCTACAACAGAAATTTTATTGGCTAATTCAGTATATGAGAGTGTCAAGCTCTCATTCATTAAAGCGGGGTATTCTTTTGGTAAATTTTTCCCTGTAGAATTTAATTGTTCTACGATTCCATTCATGCTTGCACCATGGAATTAAATTGCCGAAAGTGGGCTAACGATTTCGATAATGAATTAATTTCTTCCTGGTATTCAGTTCTAACCTTGCTCAACGCAACATTATTTTCGGCAATACGACTAGCTTTTCCTAAACTTCCAGCCATGACTTTAGGGTTTTTTTCATAGTAACTTCCCCAGTGTTTTTTGCCACTAATTATACGAGTTGAATCTGCCTCTGCTATATACTGCGGATCAAAACCTAATCGACGAATTAATTTTGTAACTTCTGGCGTTGCTGTAAACACCATCCATTGGTAACCACAAGCTGCTAGCGCCATTGACATGACCACAAACATCAATAGCCCTGTCCCTTTTCGAATCACTGCTAGATTCCCTATTTCAATCAATGTATGTCGATCAATCGGTTGCCTAGCAAAGGATGCTATACTTTGCTCAATTGGATTATTTAAGTACTGCTCAAGAAACATAGGGCCACATGACCCAGGGTTTAAGCCAACTGCCGCTAGGGTTTCATGCGTGTTTGTCATACTGAGCAAAACAGGTAAAAACTTCAAACTCGTTGCTTGATGCACACACAGATATTTCTTTGCAATACAGGCCTCCAACTGTTGGCGTTGCAAGCTGTTTTCAGCATGAAGCCCAAATTGCATTTCATGAACATCAGGCAACCCAACCGATAGCATAAGGCTTTTTGGTAAATCTTGAATCGTTGCCGAAATCATATTATTACTCCAATCATTTTCTTGGTTTGGAGTAATAATAGGTGTTAATTCTTAAGATAAGCTTATGTCATGCCTAAACATACAATTTTTTTCGCTCATTCAACAATGAGGCAACCGTGGTTACTTACTGTTAAACCGGCTATTTTTAGCAAGATTGATGGTAGCAAATCAAATCTCGGCCGTCATTTCAACCAAAATAAATTTTTCAAAAGGCCAATTATTGGTTGATTAAGACCATTGTATTAACTGATATTTCTTTCATTTATCAAATCGATACCCAACACCATGCACTGTTTGAATAATGCTGGGATTTTTTGAATCCAATTCAATGAGTTTACGTAATTTTGAAATATGCTGATCAAGCGTTCGGCTACTGGGCAGATAATTACGTCCCCAGGCATAATCAAACAACATATCCCTATCCACTACCTTACCTTGATTGTCATACAAACATTTTAGAATATTCACATCACGCAGACTCAATTCAACAGATTGATTGCCACGCTTAGCGCGCAATTCTTTTGGATAAATTTGCACACCATGCATATCAAAAAAATCAACTGCATCTGTCTGAAGAGTCTGTTGAGCAAGACAACGACGCGTGACTGCACGAATGCGAGCTACAACCTCTCGCGTACCAAACGGTTTCATAATGTAATCGTCTGCACCCAACTCAAGACCGACCACACGATCAATCTCCTCTGATTTCGCGCTGATAAAAACAACAGGAATGCTTGCATTATGTCGACGAATTTCACGACACACGGCATAACCATCCATTTCTGGCATCATGATATCCAGCAAAACAAAATCTGGCTGAGCTTCCTTGAACATGTTTAATGCGTCTTTGCCATCTTTGGCCAAAGAAATAACATAGCCCTCTTCTTCCAACAAGATCTGTAAACCCTCACGAATAAACACATCATCTTCAGCAATTAAAATCTTCATAAACTATCTCTCTCATTTTTCTTCCATTGACTTTTATGCAATGGCCTCACTCTTTTAATGTCAGATCAAAACAAGCGCCTTGTGCTGTTGATCGCAACACCAAATCACCACCATGCAGTTTTGCTAATGACCTTGAAATATCCAAACCAATTCCAGTGCCACTAACTCCATCAGTGAGCTTTGAACTGGCACGATAAAAAGGCTGAAATATTTTTTCTCGATCAGATTTTGCAATGCCTGGACCATGGTCA
>JAUIKI010000186.1 GCA_030430875.1 Gammaproteobacteria bacterium
AGCAAATTCATATTTACAACCTGGACAATGGTGAGCGCTTTGTCACCTATGCAATCCGTGCAGAAGAAAATTCCAGAATCATCTCAATCAATGGTGCTGCGGCACATAAAGCCTCGCCTGGAAATAGAGTAATTATTTGTGCCTACGCAAATTACAGCCAATCCGAGCTTGAGAATCACAAACCTAATTTAGTTTATCTTGACGAATCCAACAATGTAACACGAACTAGTCATTGCATCCCTGTTCAAGCAGCGTAAAATACTGCCTATTCGCATTACTATAAAAACTAATACTCTCTTCTCTGACTGATAAGGAACTGGCAAGATGCTGTTGCTCCGTCAAACTATTTTATTTATCTTGCTTTGCATCTTCACTTTACCTTTATCGGCCGAACCTGTCCAAACCAATCTAACAAATCACCCAATAGGCATTGCCGCACTCATCATTTTTTGCATCGCCTACCTCCTAGTCATGACAGAGGAATACACTAATCTTAGAAAATCTAAACCCGTCATTTTTGCTGCTGGCGTGATATGGGCATTATTGGCTAGCGTTTACATGGATTCAAGCCAGCCAGAGATGGTCTCAGAAGCCATACAGCATAATTTTTTAGAATATGCCGAGTTATTGATGTTTTTGCTCGTTGCAATGACTTATATCAACGCTATGATTGAACGAAAAATATTTGACACGCTCCGATCATGGTTGATACGTAAAGGACTGGGTTATCGACAACTATTTTTATTAACAGGCATTCTATCATTCCTTATCTCCCCAGTTGCGGACAATTTAACCACAGCACTTTTGATGTCTGCAGTAGTGCTGGCAGTTGGTGGCGATAATAAAAAATTCATCAGCCTTTCTTGCATTAATATAGTTGTTGCCTCAAATGCCGGAGGTGCATTTAGCCCATTCGGTGATATTACTACGCTGATGGTTTGGCAAAAAGGGTTGGTAAGTTTTACGGATTTTTTCTCACTGTTTATTCCATCGGTGATCAGCTTTGCCGTACCCTCTTTGCTAATGTATCGAGCAGTTCCAAATATTAAGCCTGAAAGATCTGACCAAATTGTTCATATGAAACGTGGAGCCAAACGTATCATTTTGTTGTTTTTCTTAACAATATTAACGGCCATTTGTTTCCATGGTTTTCTGCATTTACCACCTGTATTTGGGATGATGACAGGCCTCGCCTACTTGAAACTATTTGGCTACTATCTAAACCCCAAAAACCGTCGAAAAATGCTAGTTCGACATGGAGACATCGTTGGTTTTGATGTCTTTGATAAAATTGCTCGTGCAGAATGGGACACATTGCTGTTCTTTTATGGGGTTGTTTTATGCGTCGGCGGACTCGGCTTTATTGGCTACTTAACGCTAATTTCTGAGACGTTATATACCGGCTGGGGAGCGACTCAGGCAAATATTAGCATTGGTTTTATATCATCAATCATCGATAACATCCCCGTCATGTTTGCAGTCCTTAGCATGCAACCTGATATGTCCCTTGGACAATGGTTACTCGTCACACTAACAGCTGGCGTTGGTGGCAGCTTATTATCAATTGGTTCAGCAGCCGGCGTTGCTCTAATGGGCCAGGCACACGGAAAGTATACATTCATAAGCCACCTCAAATGGACGCCTGTAATTGCACTTGGTTATGCAGCAAGTATCGCCACTCATCTTTGGCTAAATCATGCAGCCTTTCAAATTGCTCCACGCATACTAAATTAACGCTAAAACTCTAACTCCAAGGAAGGAACACCATGAGCACCCCACACATTTATCCTGTTAATTCTCATTACCAAGCTCACGGATATCTTGATAAAGCAAAATATGAAAAACTTTACCAAGAATCAATTACTGATCCTGATAAATTCTGGAGTCAACAAGCCCGGCAATTTTTATCTTGGGGTAAAGAATGGGATCATATTTGCGACACAAACTTAAGTGAAGGCAAAGCCAGCTGGTTCACTGGAGCAAGCTTAAATGTTAGCTTCAATTGTATTGATAGGCATTTGGAACGTCGTGGCGATGAAGTTGCGATTATTTGGGAGGCAGATGATCCCAATATCGATAAAAAAATCACCTACCGCGAATTGCATCAACACGTTTGTCAATTTGCAAACCTACTGAAACAACGCGGTGTAAAAAAAGGCGATCGAGTGTGCATCTATATGTCGATGATTCCAGAGGCAGCCTATGCAATGCTAGCCTGCACACGAATTGGAGCCATTCATTCTGTCGTCTTTGGTGGGTTTTCAGCTGAATCATTAAAAGATCGTATTCTTGATTCAGACTGCCAAACTATCATTACCGCTGATGCTGGGATTCGTGGCAATAATATTATCCCATTGAAAAAAAATGTTGATGAAGCGCTGGAGTCTTGTCCCAACGTCCGCTCCACCATTGTAGTTAAACACACCAAACAAAATATTCCTTGGCATGATCATCGAGACGTCTGCTATTACCAAGCCGTAAAAAACCTTCCAACAGATTGTGTTCCTGAACCCATGGATGCGGAAGACCCTCTTTTCATTTTGTATACATCTGGCTCAACCGGAAAACCCAAAGGCGTGCTGCATACCACTGCGGGCTATCTGCTCATGGCAGCCATGACACATAAATATGTATTTGACTACCACGAAAATGATATTTACTGGTGTACTGCAGATGTTGGTTGGATAACTGGACATTCTTACATTCTCTATGGACCTCTGGCGAATGCTGCAACCACATTACTATTTGAAGGTATTCCTACTTATCCATCAGCATCAAGATTCTGGGATGTAATTGATAAACACCAGGTTAATATTTTCTACACTGCACCCACTGCGATTAGAGCGCTGATGGGCCAAGGTGATGACTTAGTTAAGAAAACCTCAAGAAAATCTCTACGACTACTTGGCACCGTAGGGGAACCCATTAATCCTGAGGCGTGGGAATGGTACTATCATGTCGTTGGAGAAAAGCGTTGCCCAATCGTTGACACCTGGTGGCAAACAGAAACTGGCAGCATTATGATCACTCCTCTGCCAGGTGCTATGGATTTAAAACCCGGATCAGCCAGTCGACCATTTTTCGGCATCCAACCAGCACTGGTTGATAATCAAGGCGATATTCTTACAGGCGCAGCTGAAGGAAATCTTGTCATCACCCACTCTTGGCCTAGTCAAATTCGCACCGTCTATGGTGATCATCAGCGCTGCATCGATACCTACTTCAAGCCTTACCCAGGATACTATTTCACAGGTGATGGCGCCAAACGTGATGAAGATGGATACTATTGGATTACTGGCCGAGTTGATGATGTGATCAATGTCTCAGGGCATCGATTAGGAACTGCTGAAATTGAAAGTGCTTTGGTTTTGCATCCTGATGTTGCTGAAGCTGCGGTTGTTGGTTTTCCACATGATATAAAAGGTCAAGGAGTCTATGCCTACGTCACCTTGATGATAACGAGCACACCCTCACCTGAACTAAAAGAAGCATTAATCGCCTTGGTTAAGCAAGAAATCGGTTCCATTGCAAAACCAGATATCATTCAATGGACACCTAGCCTCCCCAAAACTCGCTCTGGAAAAATTATGCGTCGCATTTTACGCAAACTCGCTGCCAACGAGTTAGAAAGTCTTGGTGACACATCCACACTTGCTGATCCAAATGTTGTAAAAGAATTAATTGTTAATCGACCATCTCAAAGCTAATTACAATTTTCATTTACTAACAATCTTCATGGGCAATAAAGTTACCTGCCTACACATAATGAAATGACTATTCAATACGCTAACAGTAATAAAAATTATCACCTCTTCCAGATAACCCCTCCACAAAAAAGCCCTCTTGCGAGGGCTTTAGGGTATTTCAAGCACTGCTGCAGATCATCCGTGCAAGATGGTTG
>JAUIKI010000187.1 GCA_030430875.1 Gammaproteobacteria bacterium
CCAATAGGGTGGGCAGCAGGTTTTACAGCAATTGTTTGATGTGTTGATGGATCAAAATAAAGTTGAAAAGCGTGTGGTTGATTTTGGTAATTTGACGTTATAGATAATCTTGCAACTGAGCTAATACTAGAGAGTGCTTCGCCTCGAAAACCTAGGCTGCCTATATGTTCAAGATCTTCAATTTGGCTGATTTTGCTTGTTGCATGACGTTTTACTGCAATTGGTAAGTCAGTTTTTGCAATTCCTTCGCCATTGTCTGTTACTCGAATCAGTTTGCAGCCACCTTGTTCTAGTTCAATGGTGATTTGCGTGGCACCAGCATCAAGACTGTTTTCAATTAATTCTTTGATGACAGAAGCTGGGCGTTCAACGACTTCTCCTGCGGCAATTTGATTGGCAACATGGGTTGGTAAGATTTGAATTTGCATCAGCTGTTATTTATAATCTTGGTTGATTGGGTTTGATGTGAAATGCAATTAAAAAATAGAAACTTTGTGTTATTAGTTTTTATAAGGATAACTTGGAATGATGTCTACAGGCTACTGAAAAAATGAATAGCTCTTGAGGCAGCTCCAACCGTGTCTGCGCTAATCATAACAAAGCTTGCCTAAGAAAGAAAAAGCTTAGAGCAAGAAAAAGTTAATTGTTTTTCGCGTAGAACGTGCCAGGTGGGGGATTGTGGCTGAAATAAGCCAAGATTCCTTTTAAGATTGCGCTTGCCAATTTATTTTGATGCGAGCTACTTGCAAGATTCTTGCTTTCTGACGGATTGGAAATGAATCCAGTTTCAACAAGAATTGATGGGATGTCAGGGGATTTTAATACTGCAAACCCAGCTTGTTCAACATGTTGCTTATGTAATCTATTGACAGTGCTAAGTGATGACAGGACTTTTTTACCGACATTGAAGCTGGCATCAAGTGTCGCTGTCATCGATAAATCCAATAAAACACCTGCAAGTAAATCATCTTTGTCACCCAGGCTTACATTGCTGACTCCACCAATTAAATCAGCGCGATTTTCTTTTTTAGCTAGCCAGCGCCCTGTTTCACTGGTTGCCCCTCGTTCAGATAATACAAACACAGAGGCACCATTCGCTTTCTTATTGTGAAAAGCATCAGCATGAATTGATACGAAAAGATCTGCATTTTTTTCTCTGGCAAGTTGGGTTCGTTTGCGCAATCCAACGTAGTAATCTCCTGTACGAATCATCACAGGTTTAAACCCTTTTTCCTTTTCAAGTCTGTTGTAAAGTTTCTTGGCAATAGAAAAGACAATGTTTTTCTCTTTTAGGCCATTTGGTCCCAGTGCTCCAGGATCTTCTCCACCATGTCCAGCATCTATAGCTATAATAATATCACGAGAACCATGCTGTACATTTTTTTGGGTAACAAGAGGTGTTGCTGTAGGTTTATGGTCATATAAGTCAATCACTAATCGATTTGGATAATTTTCATTTGGTTGCAATGTAAAGCTTTTCGAGGTTACTCCAGCATCCACATCAAGCACAATTCGAGTTGTTTTTAAGTCAGGTGATCCTATTCGAATATTTTGTATGGGGGTGTTTTTCTTATCTAATTTACTAATCAAGGCTTCATTTAGCTGAGTATTATCTAGATCAACAACGAGTCTGTGTGGGTTTTCTAGTGTGAAAATTGAATGCACAACTGGTTTTGATAAATCAAAAACAATGCGAGTATGGTCTGGAGCTCGCCACAATCGCAAGCTTTCTACATTTGTTTGAGCATAGATGCTAAAGCTTATAGTGCAGAGTAAAAAACAAGCAAATTTTCGCATGATGTGGATTCCAAATAACATAGTTTGACAATATTGAGACCAGTTAACTTTTTTACTGCAGTTACAGTTAAGTCATTCCCTATTCACGGGACTGACATTATAGACATGTTTTTCATGATTTTTAATAGGTTAGCAGCTAAAACTCCATTAAAATGTTAAATTTTATGGGTAACTTCTGCAATTTGAGTGAGTTTCTCAGTAATGAGTTCACCTTTTGTTGAAAAATTAACCCATGATAGTGCGTGATAGGAAGGTTTGATTGATAAATTTAGAGATATGTCCGGTGGAGGTAGGCTCTTTATAACATTGTCTGGCCACTCGATTAACCAAATACATGGCCTTGATAGGAAGTCATCCAATCCAAGCAGCACCACTTCTTCTGGATCACCTAGCCGATAAAAATCTGCATGGAGAATGGTTTTGTCAGCAAGTTCATAGGGTTCAATCAATGTATAAGTTGGACTTTTGACGGTGCCGACATGCCCGCAGGCATTGAGAATCCCTCGAGATAAAGTGGTTTTACCTGCACCTAGATTGCCAATTAGATAAATGACTAGAGTCGCTTGGCATAGTTGACCAATTGCTTGGCCAACTGCCTCTGTCTGTTCAGGTGAATGGAGTTTAATGACTGGATTGTTCATTAGTTTAAATTAGACAATTTTTGAATATGGTCGAACAGGTCAGTTGCAAGAAGCCCTCGTTCCCCTTTACTTTTTGCAGCAAAATCACCCGCGGCAGCATGTAGACAAACACCAAGTTCAGCAGCGTTAGATAAACTGAGACATTGGGCAAGCAGCCCGCCTAGTATCCCGCTTAGAACATCGCCCATACCTCCACTTGACATGCCTGGGTTGCCATCTGAGCAAATGGCGAGATTTTTTGCATCTTCACCTGAACAAATTACGGTGCCACAGCCTTTTAGAATGATGACTTGTTGGTATTTAGCAAACAGCTTTTGAGCGCTTAATAAGCGATCAGCTTGAATAACTTCTATTGATGTATTCAAGAGTCGTGCAGCTTCGCCAGGGTGTGGTGTCAAAATAGCACTCATGGGCGCCATGTTTTTGTAAAAATTAGTAGAAGCTAATAAATTTAAGGCGTCTGCATCAATAATCAAGGGCTTACTTGAATGAATTGCATGTTGAAAGAGTTGTTTTGACCAATTTGTACGACCAAGACCAGGTCCAATGACAATCACATTGGTTTGTTGAATTAATTGTGTCAATCTGGCTTCATCCGTAAAGTCATGAGCCATAATTTCTGGCCGGCGTGCTAAAAGTGCGGAGATGTGTTGCGGTTGAGTGATAGCGCTAACACATCCTGCGCCAACTCGAGCAGCTGCCTCAGACGCCATGATAACTGCACCACCCATGCCGTGATCACCGCCAACTATAAGTATTCGTCCAAAGTCGCCTTTATGGGAGTTGCGAAGGCGTGGCGGTAATCTTTTTACGGAGTTGATATCGATGCGCCTGGCAATAGGTTTGACTTTTTGATAGATGTGTTTGGTAAGAGCAAGTTCGTTAAGATACAATTTACCAGTTTGTTCAGGCCCATAGTGGGTGAGTAATCCAGTTTTCAGACCAATGAAAGTCATTGTGATATCTGCGTTGATACAACTGCCAAGTTTATTTCCTGTGTCACAGTCCAGGCCAGAAGGGATATCAATTGCAAACACAGGTTGTGGGTGACTATTAATGTAGTCAATAGCAATTTTATAGGAATTTTTAACATCTTTATTGAGTCCTGTTCCAAAGATTGCATCCACAATTAAGTCACCAAGAATTTCGATGTTTGTGGCAAATGTATTAGGTTGTGCGCCTTGTTCTATTGCCCAGTTGAGTGCTGCTTTAGCGTCGCCGGATAGTTTTTCTTGTTCTGAGAGCAGAATTAACTGCACATCAAGTCCAGCAAGTTTTGCCAGTCCAGCGATAATTAAGCCATCGCCACCATTGTTGCCACTACCACAGAAAACACTAAGTGTTTTGCAGTTTGGCCAATAATTTTGCAACAGTTGGAATGCTGCTCGTCCAGCTCGTCGCATTAATGTGAATCCTGGAATATGGAATTCTTG
>JAUIKI010000188.1 GCA_030430875.1 Gammaproteobacteria bacterium
TTTTAAAAAATCTTGATGATGCGCGATACTAATGCCGCCTCCTTGGACATGGCCATAGATTGGATCTAAATTTTCGACAATATTATTCGCTATTTCAGTGCGACGAATATCAAAATAAACATATTCCCCATAAATTCCACCACCCTGAGTCCCTCTGGTATATATAATATGGCCTTCATACTTGCTGTTTTTCCAACTATTTGGCCCAAGCTGCATGACAGTGTTCGCCACAATGCGCGAATCTTTAATGAAGAGCATAGCAAGGTGTTGATCAGCAATACCTTCATCGAGCATCGCTATTCCACCCCCCATTGATCCAGTGGCTTCGTAATAATTAAATTCTGGATTAAATCTTAGCGGACTATAAACAAGATTATGGCTAACTTCACTGCGATTTAAATAAACAGTGCCACGACTGGCAATGCCACCACCAGCTACCTCATTACTGCCTGAGCCAATCAGTCGATTGCGCGTCACAATGCAATCATTAAGCGTCAACGTCGATTGCCAATCCATTGCACGAATTGCTCCACCGTAAATTGCCTTATCTTCATGCGGCGGTTGGCCAGATGACAGCGTTAATTTGTTTAGCCCCACATAAATTGGTCCATGTATGTCAAAAATTCGATCGCTATGCAACCCATTAATCTGCAACAGCTGGTCTGCCTTAACATTAATATTCAAATCAACATGGATATCTAAATCCCCGGTCTCACCTTGATCTTCTTCGGGGCCATAGTGAGTTAATTTAATGAGTGACTCATCAACACTAATAATAATTTCATCAGCTCCCTTTCCATTCCAATCACCACTACCAATACAATCTTTGTTAATATATTCACGTTGATTGGCTGACAAAACCGCTTCTCGCAACGTGCATTTACCATCTGGAGCAGGAGCACCATCATCAGCAGAATTCACCACCATAGTAACACCAGCATGCGCGGCATGCATAAACCCTATTGTTGTGATTAAACACATGCTCTTTATTGCTTTGCATGTAACCGTTTTTATTATTCTTTTAAACATATCTTGTGGCATCATTTGACCCTCAATAAAAAATATCGAAGATTGACTATTATACAGATTGATGTTAAATGCAACTAAAATAAGACCATTGCATTATAAAGTCAGTGATCTTTTTAGATTGACATAAACTGAAAACTTTACCGCAAAGATTTCAGTTTGCTGGCTTATTTATAGGGATGAAAAATGATTTAAATGCAATATTTCAAACAACTAACCAAATTAATCAACCATTCTATTTTTCACACAGAAGAAATCAACTTGATAGTTTTTTCTTCAACAGCTCATTAACTTGTTCAGGGTTTGCTTTTCCTTTTGAAAGTTTCATGACTTGCCCTACAAAAAAACCAAATAACTTATCTTTTCCTGAACGATAAGCCTCCACTTGACCAGGATTATCAGCAATTACTTGATCAATTAAGGCGATGATTGCACCAGAATCCGTCATCTGAACCAAACCTTTTTCCTTAATAATTGCATCCACTTCGCCTTCTTGATTCCACAATGCCTCAAAAACAGTTTTTGCTATTTTCCCAGAAATTGTGTTATCGGTGATGCGCACAATCAATTGTCCAAGTTGATTTGGTTTAATAGGACTTTGTGTGATATCTATATCTGATTTATTCAACATGGCGCTGAGCTCGCCCATAACCCAATTTGCAGCTAATTTAGGGTGGTTGGATGCACTGACTACGACTTCAAAATAGTCTGCGATATCACGATGAGCAGCAAGGATACTGGCATCGTATTCACTCAACTCAAACTCTTGAACAAAACGTTGACGTTTTTGCTGAGGCAGTTCGGGCAAATCAGCACGCACTTCTGCAAAAAAATCATCATCCAACACAACGGGCAACAAATCTGGATCAGGGAAATAGCGATAGTCGTTTGCTTCTTCTTTGGAACGCATCGAGCGAGTTTCATTTTTTGCGCTATCGTACAAACGCGTTTCTTGAACAATTTCCCCACCACTTTCTAAGATGTCAATTTGCCGCTCAATTTCATGGTTAATGGCTTTTTCAACAAATCTAAAAGAATTAACATTTTTAATTTCAGCACGTGTTCCCAGAGCCTCTTGACCTTTAGGTCGCATAGACACATTGGCATCACAGCGCATAGACCCTTCTGCCATATTGCCATCTGAAATTTCCAAATAACGAATTAACGAGTGAATTGCTTTTAAATAAGCAACTGCTTCTTTTGCCGAGCGCAAATCTGGCTCTGACACCACTTCTAGCAACGGGGTTCCAGCACGATTCAAATCGATTCCAGTCATACCATGAAAATCTTCATGCAATGATTTGCCTGCATCTTCTTCCAAATGCGCCCTGGTTATTCCAATACGCTTGATCTCTCCATCATCTAGTGTGATATCAATATGCCCGCGACCTACAATTGGCAATTCAAACTGACTAATTTGATAACCTTTAGGTAAGTCAGGATAAAAATAATTTTTTCGAGCAAACACCGAACGCGATGCAAGCTCTGCATCGACACCCATTCCAAATCGAACGGCCATCTTGACGACATCTTTATTCAATACTGGCAGCACACCTGGCATCCCTAAATCAACCAAACAAGCCTGCGTATTTGGTGCTTGCCCAAACAAGGTGCTTGCACCAGAGAAAATCTTTGACTTCGTAGCGAGCTGCACATGCACCTCAAGCCCTATTACTACTTCCCATTCCATTTTAAATCCTCATGCTAAAAATTTAGTTGGTATTTTTTTATGCCAGTCAGTTGCTTGTTGATAACGGTGTGCAACATTCAGCAATTTTGCTTCAGAAAAATCATTGCCAATAAGCTGCATACCAACGGGTAATTCATTAACAAATCCAGCTGGAACTGACATTGCAGGCAGTCCAGCAAGATTGACAGCAATTGTATAAATATCTGAAAGATACATCGTCACTGGATCGGCAAATTTCTCACCAAATTTAAATGCTGTTGTTGGCGAAGTTGGGCTAGCAATAACATCTACATCTTTAAATGCTGTTACAAAATCATTTTTAATTAATCGGCGTACCTGCTGAGCTTTCAAATAATAAGCATCATAATAGCCGGCTGACAGCGCATAGGCTCCAATCATAATTCGTCGCTTCACTTCATCACCAAACCCTTCGGTTCGCGACCGCTTGTAAAGGTCTTCTAAATTTTTTGGATTATCGCAACGATGACCAAAGCGAACCCCATCATAACGTGACAGATTAGACGAACATTCTGCCGGCGCGATCACATAATATGCTGGGACAGCTAACCCTGTGTTTGGCAGTGATATTTCTTTAATCTTGGCACCTTGAGCTTCATAGACTTTCAACGCTTCTTGAATACATTGCTCAACCGAAGCATCTAGACCCTGCTCAAAATATTCTTTTGGTAATCCAATGGTCAAACCGTCCAGCGAATCATTCAATGTCTCTGTGTAATTCGGCACTTGATATTGCGCACAGGTTGAATCTTTTGCATCAAAACCCGCCATAACTTGCAACATGATCGCAGCATCTTCAGCTGTTTGGGTCATGGGGCCTGCCTGATCCAAACTAGAAGCAAAGGCAATCATTCCCCAGCGTGATACCAAGCCATATGTCGGCTTTAAACCCGTGATCCCACACAAAGCTGCTGGCTGACGAATAGAGCCACCTGTATCACTTCCTAAAGACCAAGTTGCCATATCAGCCGCCACAACAGCGGCAGACCCTCCACTCGAACCTCCTGGAACGCAAGTATCATTCCATGGGTTTTTAACTGGACCATAATAAGACGTTTCATTTGATGAGCCAAAAGCAAACTCATCCATATTAACTTGACCTA
>JAUIKI010000189.1 GCA_030430875.1 Gammaproteobacteria bacterium
AGCATACAGTGAAAAAGCTAATGTGGGAATTTCTGATACCTGAAAAGGTAGGTTGCAGACAATTAATTGAGGTTGATCATTGTTACGATTGCTATGGTATAAGCGCATGCTCAATCGCATGCGAAAGTTTGATTCAAAAAAAGCATGGATTACTTGGTTGCCAAAAATTCCCTGCCAGTTCCTATGGATTTTTTGTAAGACCGGGAAAAAAATTTTCTCACTGACAATGTCGATTGGGTAAATGCCTAATACTTGGCAATAAATGGAATCTAATTTTTTTTCATTGAAATGTTCAACTGCTTGAATCAAATCATTTTGGTAATTTTCCCAAATTGAATTTTCTGATTCGTTTATAGCTGTGTCTTGTGGTTGTTCCAATAAGCTTTTGACTTGACTAATGGATATGCCTCGATCCAACCAAGTTAAAATTTGATGAATTTTTTCAATATCATTTTCATCATATAAGCGATGGCCTTTGGGTGTGCGTTGTGGCTTTATTAGTCCATAACGGCGCTCCCATGCTCGAATTGTTACCGAGTTCACGCCGGTTTTTTTTGATACTTCGCGAATCGGGAAGACTGCGTTAGTTGTTTTTTTTATAGACATATCTGCATGCTGCTAGTTAGGCTTGATCAATAAAATATTATACGTAAAATATTTTTTGTATAATATAGGTATAATTATTGTTTAATATATTATACAGGTCAAGTTTTTTGTATAGTTTTTGTGTAAGAAATTATGTTTATAATACTTGTATGAGTTTTGTGGATGTTAAATTTTATAAATTTCGTTGGAAAATATCGTTTTGGTGACTTAGATAAATGTGATTGCAATAAACTCGTATATTTTTGCAAAACGGGTCAATAGTGAGCTATTACTGACGTTTTGTGCTTAAAATATAGGGGTTTTTTCGATTCTTCTTTTATTTTTTGTTACAAAGGCGGTAGAGTTAATCAATGCGATTTATAAAGAAGGAGTGTGTTTTGCTCTTGGTTAATCGTGGGGATTAGCCAGCAATTGTGTATAGATCGCTTGCGTTGTTGTTATTAATGATTCAACCAGCAATGGGTGCTCACCAATGACGGGGAGAAGTGAGAAGCTGCTGTCTTGGTACTGTTGCTCAAATTTGGTAATTAGCCTAGGAAGGTCAACGTGCCAGTGTTTTCCTGCTGCCAAAAATAACGGCAGAATCCAAAAGTGTCGATAGCCAGCTTGATAGCCATCCATAACAGTTGTTTCCAGTTGTGGTTTAGCCATTTCTAGGTAGGAAAGTGCAGTGTGTGAATGTTGTTCATTAATCTTTCCTTGCAAGGCAATGAATGGTTCACACCATTTTGAATCATTGCTGCCATGAGCAAGTAAAATTAATAATTTTTTAGTGGATTCTGTCATTATAATTTACAAATGAGGACCTGCATTACGAATAGCGTCAGGCATATCAAAACGCTCAAAATTTTCAATGAATTGCTTGATTAAGTTTGTTGCTTGTTCATCATAATCTGTCGGATTTTTCCAAGTGTTACGTGGGTTGAGCAAGATGCTGTCCACACCATTCACGCATTTTGGAATCATTAAATTAAGTTTTGGTAGTACCTCTGTTTCAGCGTGGCTGAGTTCATTGCGTTGAATAGCATTGATGATGGCGCGAGTTGTGGGGATACTAAAGCGTTCACCGCCTTGACCATAAGATCCTCCTGTCCAGCCTGTGTTTACCAAAAATACTCGACTTTGCGACTCCTCGATGCGTTGCATTAACAGTTCAGCGTAAACTTTTGCTGGGCGTGGAAAGAAAGGAGCGCCAAAACAAGTTGAAAATGTTGATTTGATAGTTGAGTCAGATCCCATTTCTGTTGATCCAACCAACGCTGTATAACCACTGAGAAAGTGATAGGCAGCAGCTTCTTTATCCAAAACTGCTACGGGAGGTAAAATACCCGTTAAATCACAGGTGAGAAAAATGATATTGGTTGGTTCTCCAGCTCGATTTTCATCAACACGTAAGTCGATATGCTCGCGAGGATAGGCTGCGCGACTATTTTGAGTGATAGAGACATCATCATAATTGGCAATGCGATTGTTTGGATTAAAAATGACGTTTTCGATAATGGCACCAAAGCGAATAGCCTTCCAAATAATAGGTTCGTTTTCCTTGCTTAAATTAATACATTTTGCATAACAGCCACCTTCAATATTAAAGACACTACCTCGTCCCCAGCCATGCTCATCATCACCAATCAGATGATGCTCAGGGTCTGCAGATAAGGTGGTTTTCCCAGTGCCAGATAACCCAAAAAATAAGGTTACTTCATCGTTTTTGCTGGTATTTGCAGCGCAGTGCATAGGTAGAACTTGTTTTTCAGGCAATAAAAAGTTTTGCACTGAAAACATGGCTTTTTTCATTTCACCAGCATAATTCATACCGGCTAATAATACTTTGCGCTTTACAAAATTAATAATCACACAGCCGTCGCTGTGTGTGCCGTCACGTTCAGGGTCGCAGACAAACCCAGGAGCATTAATAATTTGCCATTCTTGTTTGTCTTGAGGGTTGTAATCTTGAGGTCTGACAAAAAGATTAAAGGCAAAGAGTGCATGCCATGCTTTTTCTGTAGCAACTTTGATGGGTAAGTAATGACAGGGATCAGCGCCCACATGCAAATGCATGATGAATTTTTCTCGTTCGGCTAAATAGTCTTCAACCAAATTCCAAAGAGATTCAAATTTTGTGGAATCAAAAGGGCGATTGATCGTCCCCCAATCAATCATTTCCTCAGTACTTGGCTCTTTAACAATAAAGCGATCTTTAGGTGAACGACCGGTTCTTGCACCGGTTGTGACGACAAGTGCACCATTATCAGTTAAATGACCTTCATTACATTTGAGGGCATGTTCTATGAGTTGCGCATGGCTTAAATCATGGTGAACTCTGGAGCTGAAGGGTGATTCTGTTGTCATCATCTTTTCCTTGTGAGTAATTTTAGTGAATTTCATGCATGTGGTTAATCATCCATTCCTTAACTTTCAATGTCAACTCTTCACTGGATTGACCATTAGAGTCAATGGGCTTGCCAATAATAAATTTGACAGTGCCTTGATGTTTTCTGAATTGATGTGCTGGCCAAAAAAGACCAGAATTGTGGACAATAGGAATGATTGGAACTTTTGCATCAATAGCTAGCAGGGCACCACCCCGTGAGAATTTTTGATCACGACGATGAGCGTGTACTCTTGTTCCTTCTGGAAAAATTAACACAAACATTTTTTGTGTAAGTCGTAATTTTCCAATAGAAGTAAGTTGTTGCATGGCTTGTTTGCCTTTAGATCGATTAATAGCAATAGGCTTTAAAGCAGCAAGGCCCCAACCAAAAAATGGAATATATAGTAGTTCTCGCTTGATTACAGTTGAGAGTGGACTAAATAATAGCTGAATTAAAAATGTTTCAAGTGAACTTTGATGGTTGCTCATCACAATACAGGGTTTGGTGGGAATATTTTCTATTCCTTGAATATCATAGCGAATATTGCAGGTAATTTTAAGCGACCAAAGTAGAAACGGCGCCCATGAATGCAAAACAATATAAAATCGAGTTTTAAGTGGAAAAAAAGGCCAAATTAAAAAGCTAAAGACTCCCCAAATAAGAACTGAGCAAGTATATATGCCGTAGAATATTATAACGCGTAAAATTGCCACTGATTTAAGGCTTTCAGTTATCATGATTCGATCATTTGATTGTCGAGCAAAAACTCACTGGCACTTAATAGGTCATCAAAAATTGGGATGGAGTTCAGTAATTCTGGGTGCATGGAAAGTGTCGATTTACCTTTACCAGTTTGTA
>JAUIKI010000190.1 GCA_030430875.1 Gammaproteobacteria bacterium
AGGTGAGCAGTATCACCTCCAGTTCCGCAAGTATCTACTAAATGTGGGCCTTGTAATGGTATTTTTGTCGCCAGCTCACGCATAACGCTAGCAGCACCAACGATTTCATCCACTGTTTCCCCTTTCATGCGCAAACTAACCAAAAATCCAGCAATTTGTGCCGGTGTGGCTTGCCCTGTCATAATAGCTTGCATCACATCAGTCATTTCTTGCCGAGATAAATCTTGGTGTTCAACGACTTTGGCTATAGCTTGTTTGATATCCATTGCTACTTCCTTACATTACATTTTCAGAAAATTCTCTAACATCGCATGACCATGTTCAGTCATGATTGATTCAGGATGAAACTGTACACCTTCTAAAATTAATTCCTTATGCCGCAACCCCATGATCTCATCAATTTCACCGTCTTTTTCAGTCCAGGCAGTAATTTCAAGACAGTCTGGAATACTTGATTTTTCTGCAACAAGCGAATGATAGCGAGTTGCATTAAAAGGGTTCGGTCCTGCAAAAACACCCACATTTTTATGGTAAATCGGTGAAATTTTACCGTGCATGACTTCTTTTGCACGAACAATCTTTCCGCCCATGGCTTGAGCAATACTTTGATGTCCAAGGCACACACCTAAAACAGGCAATTTTCCCATGAAAGTTTTAATGGCATCAATCGAGATACCTGCTTCATTTGGAGAACAAGGACCAGGCGAAACAACGATCCGTTCAGGTTTCAATGCTGCAATTTCTTCTACTGTGATTTCATCATTTCGAAAAACTTTAACATCAGCTTTCAGCTCCAACAAATATTGTACAATGTTGTAAGTAAATGAATCATAATTATCAATCATTAATAACATAATGCTATCCTTTTTTTAACTGTAGATCACGCTCAGCCATTTGCACAGCACGTAACATAGCTCGGCCCTTATTTAAGGTTTCCTTCCATTCATGAGCAGGAATAGAATCAGCGACCACACCAGCACCTGCCTGTAAATATAGTATTTTATCCTTAACAACTGCTGTACGAATAGCAATAGCAACATTTAAATCATCGTGCCAAGACAGGAACCCAACAGCGCCACCGTAAATACCCCGTTTAACTGGTTCTAACTGATCAATGATTTCCATAGCGCGAACTTTAGGGGCGCCACTTAAGGTACCCGCCGGCAAAGTGGCTCGTAACACATCCATGGCAGTTAAATCAGACTTTAATTCCCCAATAACATTTGAGACAATGTGCATCACATGTGAATAGCGCTCAATAATCATCTTTTCAGTGAGTTGTACACTACCGCTTTTTGCAATTCGGCCAACATCATTACGACCAAGATCAATGAGCATTAGATGCTCTGCAATTTCCTTTGGATCCGCAAGTAATTCTTTTTCAAGCGCTAAATCTTCTGCTTCTGTATAGCCTCTACGTCGAGTTCCTGCAATGGGCCGAACGTCAACTTGCTGTCCTTCGACTTTCACAAGAATTTCCGGAGATGAACCAATAATTTGGAAATCATCCATATTCAAATAATATAAATACGGTGACGGATTGAGGTAGCGCAATGCACGATAAATATTTAACGTATCGCCAGCATATGGCATGGACATGCGCTGTGACAAGACTACCTGCATCACATCTCCCGCTAAAATATATTCTTTGACTTCATCAATAGCTTTCTCAAAATCATCTTGACTGAACTGATAGTCAATATTATTTTCAGTAAATGCTTGTGACCCAGTTTCCATTTCTGGCGCAATAGTTTCGTGCCGCAACTTTCCAATAAGTTGATCCAAGTGCACTTTTGCCTTGTCATAGGCATTGGTTTCTGTCGGATCAACCAAGGTAACTAATGTAATTTTCCCACTATAGTTATCAAAAACCAGTAAGTCTTCTGTCAATAATAATAAGATATCAGGTGTCTTAATTTGATCTTCGGGGATGTTTTTCAGACGCTTCTCAACATAGCGAACAGTGTCATAGCCAAAATAGCCAACTAAACCTCCAGTAAAACTCGGCAAATCTGGCACAATAGGAACACGAAATCGTTGAATAAATTCTTCAACGAACACCAACGGGTCAACCATTTCTTTGGTTTCTACGACAGATTGATCCTTAATGACCTCAACTTTTTGACCGCAGGCTTGTAATCTAGTATGGCAAGAAAGTCCAATAAAAGAATAACGCCCCCACTTCTCACCACCTTGAACCGATTCAAGCAAAAAGGTATAGGGTTTGTTTGCCAACTTCAAGTAAGCCGTTAAAGGCGTGTCAAGGTCAGCCAGCACTTCTTTGGCAAGTGGAATACGATTAAACCCTTCACTGGCATATTGTGCAAACTGTTCTGGTGTCATTGCTTTCCCTTATTATTTGTGGACTACTGAAGCTTAGTATAATTCGTTTTGCAACCGTTTGTGAAATTTGTGTGGTTTATCTTTATCTATTTATTTGTTTTCTCATTGTGTCAATAGTTTCCGAATAATCCTCACTGCCAAAAATAGCAGATCCAGAAATAAACATATCGGCACCAGCCTCAGCGGCCTCACCAATATTAACCGCTGTTATTCCTCCATCAACAGCTAGTCGAACAGTTGGAGCATTTTTATCGATCATTTCTCGAGCAGATTGAATTTTTTTCAGCGCACTCGGCAAGAATCGCTGACCACCAAAACCTGGATTCACGGACATAATCAAAATCATGTCTAATTTATCCCAAACATAATCCAAATGACTGAGTGGTGTTGATGGATTAAAAACCAAACCGGCTTGACATCCTCCATCACGAATTAATTGTAGACTACGATCAACATGATGACTTGCTTCTGGATGAAAAGAAATAATGCTTGCACCAGCTTCAATGAAATCGCTAATTAAATAATCGACTGGCGTCACCATCAAATGGACATCAATGGGTGCTGTAATGCCATAAGTTCGCAATGCTTTACAAACCAAAGGCCCTACGGTTAAGTTTGGTACATAATGATTATCCATCACATCAAAATGAATAACATCAGCACCAGCGTTTAATACAGTGTCAACTTCTTCACCAAGACGTGCAAAGTCAGCTGATAAAATAGATGGCGCAATCAAAGGTTTTTGCATAAAACACACGGAAAGTTGGCTAAATTGATAGAAATTGTAGCAGAAAAATACCCGAAGTTGCGTCAAGGATGTAAAAAAGGTTCGAGAAGCTGTGGAAGTCTGAATTTTTCTGTATAAGCATGATAGAAAGTGATTGATATATGCCATCCTCTCATGACTGCCTCTCTCCTACGCTTCATTTTCATGACGCTCCAATCTGACTATCTTTATTCACTTAATAGAATAGATCCAGTCATGCGAATTGAAATATTTATGTGGTCGCTGGTAAAGCACTATGGGCTTTCTCATAAAAAGCCATTGAGTTTTCGTGAAATAATTCTTGAACAAACCATCAATGATGAGCATCATAAAATTAACTGCTCAAATTAACCTTAAAGTAAACTCATTATCCATGCGAAACTCTGCATTCTTGGTCGCTATTATTTTAATAGCATGTTTGATGCTGACGAGCTTTTTGTCAATGACAGTTGGTCCTGCAGCTATCTCCTCTCAAAAAGTCATGCTGATTATTTGGAATGCAATGACAGGACATCATTCTGAGTTAATTGCTTCGACTGAAAAAATAATTATTCTTGAGTTGCGGTTACCACGCACGTTGCTTGCCATTTTAATTGGCATGATTCTCGCTCAATGTGGAACCGTAATGCAGGGATTGTTCAGAAATCCTCTAGCTGACCCTGGGATTATTGGTGTTTCATCCGGCGCTGCATTAGGCGCTATTACAGCCATCGTTTTGCTACC
>JAUIKI010000191.1 GCA_030430875.1 Gammaproteobacteria bacterium
GCCGGCACATTTGTCTGTTTAATGACTTGGCGAACTCCTGACAATAGCATTTCAAACTGCTCTTGATCTTTCTCCAAGTCAACTAATTGTTTTTGATGCGATACAATTTGAGATTGTAACTTTTTAATGGTTTTTTCCCACTTCTTCTTCGCAAGCAATAAATTTTGCTGTTCGATTAATAGTTGACTTTCTTCTGTGATCAAAAGTGCCTGTTTTTGGGCAATCGACTGCTCAAGCTCAACCAGCTCTTGCAATAAACTTTGATATTTCTCAATTTCTAAGATACGAGCTTGGTTGAAATATTCATAATATTTAATCACTCGAGAAACAGCATGGGGATCTTCTAAATTCAGAATTAGTTTCAAATATTCCTGTCTACCAACAATATAAGACGCCTTAACCTGGCTAGCTAACTGTTTTTCTTGCTGCTGCTTTTCATCATTTAACTGAATTTCTTGGTCATCTAATTGTTGAATTTCTTTTTTATAGGCAGCAATTTCATGACGAATTTCCTGCATTTCTCGATGCACTTGACTGATTTTTAATTCAGATTCCTTCAGTTCTTTTTGCAAGTCATTTTTCCTACCTTCCTGCTGGTTAACTGTTTCTTGCACAGCATTAATTTCAGTTTTTAATGCTTGAATACGCTCTTGTGTCATTGCCCGATTTTCACGATCTGACAACTCATCTGTCCACCCATACCCAGAGGACAACAAAGCCAGCGTTAGCGATAACGTTAATGATTGACGGTGAAATTTCATCAAAAGATTAGCTGCGTAATGTTAATAATGGCCTTCCTGTCATCTCTTCAGGCTGAGTCAAATTCATCAAATTCAACAGCGTTGGCGCAACATCACACAAACTACCAGCATGTCCTGTGAGCATCACATCACGGTGGCCAACATAAACAAATGGAACTGGTTTAGTCGTATGTGCAGTGTGTGGCTGATTGTTGTCGGGGTTACGCATGCATTCAATATTGCCATGATCTGCTGTAATCAAACATTCTCCTTCCACCTGCTCCAAGGCAGCAATGATTCGCTTTAATGATTGATCAATGGCTTCGACTGCCTGGATGGCTGCCTGAAAATTGCCTGAGTGGCCAACCATGTCAGCATTGGCGTAATTACATACAATAAAATCAAATTCCTGACTAGCAATAGCATCAACCAGCGCATCAGTGACATCATTAGCACTCATTTCTGGTTGCAAATCATAGGTAGCAACCTTCGGTGATGGAATAAGTATTCTCTTCTCCCCAGGAACCAGCGCCTCTTTGCCGCTGCTAAAGAAAAATGTCACATGTGCATATTTTTCCGTTTCAGCAAGTCTTAGCTGAGTTTTTCCAAGCTGGCTAAGATAATCTGCCATCCCATTGTGAATTTCTTGTGCAGGAAAAGCACAATTGGCCTGAATGTCGGCAGCATAGGCTGTCAATGTGACAAAATCAGCCAATTTTGGCGTTCTTTCACGAACAAATCCATCAAAGTCTGGATAAACAAAAGCTCGTGTTAATTGCCTGGCTCGGTCAGAGCGAAAATTCATAAAAATAACGGCATCATTATCTTCAAGTAAAATAGGCTTCTCGGTCTTTACATGCACTGAGGTTGCTTGAACAAATTCATCCGTTTCACCACGAGCATAGGCAGCCTCGACAGCAGCCATAGCTGATTCGACATGATGAGCTGCTTTGCCAGATGTTATTAAATCATAGGCTGCTTGCACCCTGTCCCAGCGTTGATCACGGTCCATTGCATAATATCGACCAATGACAGAAATGATTTTCCCGCAACCTAATTGGCTAAAACATGTATTCATCGCGTCAATTGAGGCTTGTGCACTTTTTGGCGCCGTATCCCTACCGTCAAGAAACGCATGCAAGTAAATTTTTGTTAGGCCGCGTTCAGCTGCCATTTGACACAATGCCTGAATATGTACTTCATGGCTGTGCACACCACCAGAAGAAAGCAATCCAAAAATATGTAGTGCGTTTTGGGTGCTTTTTACCGTATCAATTGCTTTTACTAAAACAGGGTTTTGCTTAAATGTTCCTTGTTCAATGGCTCGACTAATTCGAGTAAAATCTTGATAGACCACTCGACCGGCACCCAAATTCATATGCCCCACTTCAGAATTACCCATCTGTCCATCAGGCAAACCAACCGACTCACCGGAAGTCTGAATCAATTGATGTGGAGAATTTGTCCAAAGATGATCCCACACTGGCGTTTTTGCGGCAAAAATAGCATTGTCTTCGGGAGAATCATTGTGGCCCCAGCCATCTAGGATGAGTAACACAATTGGTTTGGGTACGCTTGTCATAATAATAAAACCCTTATCTTAATAACGTCATGCTGTGCATTTAACTTGCACTTATCTAGCAGGATGGTGAATGGTGTTGATCCAATTAAAACCATAGGTGAATATCTATCAACACTCAAGCTATTTTAGGTTCTAATTCATCTGAGACTTTGATTTTAAAGCTAAAGCAATAAACGATAAAAAATGGTTAACAGCCAGCCATTGTCAGCATTTCATAACTTAGCCTGAATCTTTTTCTCTGATTTTTTCTTTCATTATCCTTTAGTGCTAAGGCCTCTATCCGTGTATAATAGCATGAATTTTTCACCAATTAAGCAACCCTCAATCAGCTAACTTCATGGATAAATTTATTCAATTTGCCGTAAATCATTGGCCATTAGTCTCCTTGCTACTGGTCTTGGTCACGCTGTTAATTATTACTGAACAACGAAAAGGCGGTAAAGGCCTTTCTCCTCAACAAGCTGCCTTGTTGATTAATCATGATGATGCTGTCGTCGTCGATGTCAGGGATAAAACAGAATTCCAGGCTGGCCACATTGTCAATGCAACAAACATTCCTTTTGCCAGTTTTAAAGACCGACTCGGTCAATTAGAAAAGCATAAGAAAAAACCTATTATTATTGTGTGTAAAATGGGGCAGCATGCCAGCATGATTGGCAAACAATTAAACAGCGCTGGATTTGAAAATGTCACCCGAATCAGTGGTGGGATGACCGAATGGCGCAATTGCAATCTACCAGTTGTGACTTCATCTAAATGAGCCTTGCGAAACGAATTATCCCCTGCCTAGATGTCGACAATGGTCGAGTAGTCAAAGGTGTGCAGTTTCTTGATATTCGCGATGCAGGCAATCCTGTTGAAGTCGCAAAACGCTACGATGAGCAGCAAGCGGATGAAATCACCTTTCTTGATATCACCGCTAGCCATCAAGATCGATCGACTACACTTAAAACTGTTGAAGAAATAGCCGGCGAAGTATTTATTCCGTTAACAGTTGGTGGCGGCATTCGCTCAAATGATGATATTCAACGTCTGCTCAATGCTGGAGCTGATAAAGTCAGCATCAACACAGCAGCAATTTTTAACCCAGAGTTTGTTCAAGAAGCAGCAGAACGCTTTGGCTCACAATGCATTGTGGTTGCCATTGATGCTAAACGAGTTAGCACTGATTCAAACGTCACTCGTTGGGAAATTTTCACTCATGGCGGCCGTAAACCAACAGGCATTGATGCCATTGATTGGGCCAAGCAGATGACAAAATATGGTGCCGGCGAATTACTGGTCACTAGCATGGACTGTGATGGAACAAAAAATGGCTTTGACCTTGAACTCACTCGCAGCATTAGCAAGGCTGTGAATGTTCCCGTCATTGCATCAGGTGGTGTGGGGAATTTAGACCATTTACTCGACGGCATTGTCAAAGGTAATGCTGATGCAGTTTTAGCAGCAAGTATTTTTCACTTTGGTGAATATAATATTGGTCAAGCCAAAGAGTATTTGGCAAA
>JAUIKI010000192.1 GCA_030430875.1 Gammaproteobacteria bacterium
TCTCGAAAAATTTGATAGGTTGCATCCGAATTTAACCTTCCTTTGACATGAACTTTGTCTCCAGCCGCAGACAATAATCTTTCTTCGGCCCCTGCTAATACATAGGGAGCTGCACTAAATTCCTCTGGCGTTAAAATTTTTGCATTGCGTAGAAAGCTTTTTACCGCATCATAACGAATGGTGGAAATGGGTTGCTGTTGTGTGCTAGCAGATGAAGCTTTTTGTAATCTTGGCTTTCCATTGACCATTGCAATGGTCAACACATCACCAGGGTAAATCAGATGTGGGTTTTTAATTTGGTCATTTTTTTCCCAAAGTGCAGGCCAATGCCAAGGTTTTTCAAGATAGACTCCAGAAATATCCCAAAGAGTATCGCCAGATTTCACTGTGTACTGCGCTGGATAATTTGACTTTAAATTCACTTCAGCATAAACAGTATTTGTGATCAGCAAGATGCAACATACAGTCCAAAAATACTTAATTTTCATGATATAATCCCTTTTTTCAGTTTTCTTCCCTAATAAATCCATAATAATTAAACTACAATTATAGGTGATGAATCAGAATAAGCGAGAGATTGAATCTTTTGTCATCAACTACGATAATTAATGTGAGAATTTCACCTAACTGACCAACACCATGTCACAACTTACTATTTTAGCATTTCCTGACCCAAGACTAAGAACCATTGCAAAACCAGTTGAGTCTGTAAATGACACTATTCGTAATATAGCTTCAAACATGCTTGAAACCATGTATGCAGCGCAAGGAATTGGTCTTGCCGCCACACAAGTGAACATTCATCAACGAATCATAGTAATTGATATTTCTGAAAGTCGGAATCAACCCATGATTTTCATTAATCCAACCATCAGCGTACTTGATGAGCGCACCCAGATTTATCAGGAAGGCTGTTTATCTGTTCCTGGGTTTTATGATTCAGTTGAGCGAGCCGAACATGTCATGATAAATGCCTTAAATCAGCATGGAGAATCATTCTCTCTTGAAGCAAAAGAGCTGTTAGCAACCTGTATCCAGCATGAAATTGACCACTTAGACGGAAAATTATTTGTTGATTACCTCTCTAGCTTGAAACGAGAGCGCATCAAAGACAAGCTGAAAAAACAATTGCGTGATAAGCCTAGTGACGACAAATCAGACTCCACAGCTATCAATTTCTAACCCTGCTTAAGAATGCTATAGTGAGACACCATAAGCGAATCATGTACCATTGCCATCTATGACATCATTATTGAAGCCTCGGCTTATTTTTGCAGGCACACCTGAATTTGCAGCAAAATCACTTTCTGCTTTACTACAAGAAAACTATAATATTATCGCTGTTTTTACCCAACCTGATCGCCCTGCAGGACGTGGTCGCAAACTAACCTCAAGCCCGGTTAAAACCATTGCTAAAAAAGCAAATCTTCCAGTTTTTCAACCTGAAAAGCTGATGGATAATGAATTTGAACAGCTAGTCAAGCTTAAACCTGACTTAGTAATTGTCGTCGCTTATGGCCTCTTAATTCCCCAACGTTTTTTGACTATTCCTCGGCTAGGGTTTATTAATGTGCATGCCTCTTTGCTACCACGCTGGCGAGGAGCGTCACCTATTCAACATGCCATTCTTTCAGGTGAGACTGAAACCGGAATCACACTGATGCAAATGGACACTGGACTCGATACAGGAGCAATGCTGTTTAAACAGCCCTGCCCTATACATTCGAAAGATACTGCCAAAGATCTTCACGATCGATTGGCTGATATTGGAGCAAAAACATTATGCTCTGGATTGCCAAAACTACTACAAAGCGAACTTCTGGCTGTCGAGCAAGATAATGTTAATATGACTTATGCTAAAAAAATTAGCAAAGCTAATGCTTTGATAAGCTGGAAGCAATCTGCTGAGGAGGTTGAGCGTCAAATTCGCGCCTTCAACCCTTGGCCAGTTTGTTTTAGCTACTTTCTTACAGCTAAAAATGAAAAAATTCCTATACGCGTTTGGCAAGCTGAAGTAATTCCTAAGCAACACTCATATAGTGAGGGAGAAATTCTACAAATTAGTAAAACTGGCATTGATGTTGCCTGTAAAAAACATATTTTACGCTTAACGCAAATTCAATTACCTGGCAAACGAGTCTTAGAAACAACAGATATTCCAAATGCCATCAGTAATTTGATTGCTCCAGGACAATCTTTCATTAATTAGTAATACTACTATTTATTATGCTAACAACTAAAAATGAGTTAAAACTGAATAAATTACGCAAACGCCTACGTCGTGAAACAGGTCGGGCAATTGAAGATTATAAAATGATAGAAGCCAATGATCGCGTCATGGTTTGTCTTTCAGGCGGAAAAGATTCTTACACACTTTTAGATATTTTATTGAATTTACGTCTAAATGCACCAATTAGTTTTGAGATAATTGCTGTTAATTTAGATCAAAAACAACCAGACTACCCAACAGACATTCTACCAAACTACCTCAAACAACTTGATATTCCTTTTTATATTGTCGAAAAAGATACCTATCAAATTGTAAAACAACATATACCTGAAGGTAAAACCATGTGTTCTTTATGTTCCAGGTTAAGGCGTGGCAGCTTGTATGGTTTTGCAGAGAAAATTGGTGCAACTAAAATTGCTCTCGGACATCATCGCGACGATATCATTGAAACACTATTTTTAAACATGTTTCATGGTGGCCGTATGAAAGCAATGCCAGCTAAATTACTAAGTGACGACAAAAAAAATATTGTTATTCGACCACTAGCATACTGTCGAGAAAAAGATATTGAGCGTTATGCTGCCTTAAAACAATTTCCTATTATTCCGTGTAACTTATGTGGAAGCCAAGAAAACCTGCAGCGACAAATAATTAAAGATATGTTGCAAACATGGGATAAAAAACACCCTGGTCGACTAGAAAACATCTTCCGTAGCACTCAATATATCACCACATCACACTTGGCTGACCATGATTTATTTGACTTTAAGACACTACAAACCAGCAATACAGAATCTACTCGACTAAATATCGTTGAGGTGTATTAATCACTAATCAACAGGTTCTGGATTCTTTGTAGCCGCTCCTTTTAAGCCAACACTAACATTTGAATTTTCAGTAAAACATGGCCAAGTATCAACTAATTCATGTTTTTTACGATTATCTAGATGTATTTGAAAGTGGTTATCCACATACACTTTTTCTTTTATCATCATTTGTTGAACGGCCTGATGAACAATTGCATCAAGCTCATTAGCAAACGGTTCACCAATTAAATTGTGCACAATAACATTTGCCATCACAGTATCCATTGGTATCAAGGGCATGCCAGCATTTGCAAGATATACATCATTCACTTCTTCAATCAAGCGATGCGCAAGATAAGCTTCATCCATAATTGCATGCAACCCATGTTCACTCACTAATGTTTCTGGTGGCGACTCAAAATAGGCGCTGGCAATATTTAACAACGGTTTAACATGGTCTTCGATACCCGCAATTCTCGCACCTTCATCAACTGCTTCCATAAGCGCAGGCACATAGTCGATATAATCGGAAATAAACTCAACCAACGCTTTTGCTGGCTCATCATTAGGGAGTTCAATCAACGGGTGAATAACAGGCAAATGCTTCTCAACTAACACTTCAAGTTGATGTGTCGCTACTTCATGGGATTTAGCCTTGGCAATCGCTTGATAAATTACATCGAGGTTCATCCTGATTCCTCCTGTCTCTCATGGTTTATTCAACGTCAAACCTATCAAAGTTAACCACTATTGTATAGTAGCTAGTTATAACTTTTTATCATAACC
>JAUIKI010000193.1 GCA_030430875.1 Gammaproteobacteria bacterium
GGTACCATTTCCTGCTAAACCTTCATAGGCTTCAAGCTCAATGATTTTTTCAATATCGATATTATTAAATTCAATAAGAAAAGTATTTTTCTTTAACCCGCTATTCCAAACCAGTTTTTTTGCTGTCACGTTGCCACCTAATAACTGTCCATCAAAATCAGTTATTGTCAAAACAGTTTGCTTTGTTTTTTCATCACGACCAAGCAAGGCTGTCAATTCAAGGTGGCGAATTGGCACACCAACATCAAGATGATTAAGGCTAACCTTAGCAGGACTCACCGACTGCCAACCCTTTTTATTGTCAATATTCACAAATGAATACAGGCCATCAAATAAAACATCTTGATAATAACCAGATAGATCTTCAACTTTAATCGCATAGTTTTGTATAACGGCTCCTGACTGATTCCCCCAACTGACATCAATATCACCAAAAATCTCTCCACCATATACATCAAACGGAAAATTCCAAGGCGTAACAACTTGACTCAACTTAAATTGCTCAGCAAATGTTGTTTTTAAAATACTAGCCTGAATCCTGCCTTTCTTATCATCCACCCCATACAAAAGTGATACTGCTACTTTGACTTTATCGCTATGCTCTGCAAGTATATTTGCATGAATTTCCTGATCTGCAATTGAAAACTCCCCTTTCCAATCTTGCTGCAACAATGATAATTCATCTATTCTAGCTAGCAAATCTTTGATAACAAATTTACCCTCCATCATCAGCTGACCAGAATTCAAATCAATCTCATCCATGGTTATATTTATATATTTCATTTTAGCCATCAGCGTATCTAGCACAATATCAGAAGACTGTATCAGCATTGTTAAGCTGTGACCTGATAAACGCTGATTAGCCATAAAATAGTTCACAGAAAACGGAGCAACCAGCGAAGCATTGACTGGTTTGACTTGTAACTCATTCACCTTAAACTCACCAACACTAGCCGTTGAATGCTGATCGAGATAGACAGTCAAATAATCAGCGTTTTTTTCAAACCTTCCCGAGGCATGTAGCAAGGTTTTCTTCAGCTGAGACTCATCAATCCTCATGGATCTCCAATCAACCTGCAATTGATAATCTACATTGAAAAACAATGGGGTAAGAGACTTAGATTCTAGATTTCTCAATGCTATTTCTAGCGAATTTTCAACACCATCCTGATGCTCAGAAATATTGATTTGCAAAGCACCTTGATTAATAACAGATAGCATGTTTTCAAGATCGACCTCAATCTTGATTGGCTCAATCACCTGTAGCTTTGCAGATTGAACAATCCCTTCAGACAATATATCTATATATTCAGGTTGAAATTGAGAAAAATCTCCTGACAACTCCACTAAAGAATCCGCTAAAATACTGCTAAAAAATTGCTTGTTAGCAAAACTAAACATTGAATGAATTGAGGCATCTAACTGTTTAGACGCTTCCTGATCAGCAGGGATTAATTTAGCCATCAGATTTGCAGTCATTTCTCCATTAATAGTAACAGCCTCCATAAATTCATCAGAGTCACGATAGGATTTCGGTGCACTTCCCTGCCAAGTTGCTTCTAACTTCCCTTCGATTACAGTCGAATTTATGACGGATTCATATTCAACAAAATCATTATCCCATTTTTTTAGCAATAAATGGATGCGACCAAAATCTATCACTGAACCACCTTGTAAAAATAAATCCTCACCGACAGTGCTAATTTTATTTTTCAGCATAAACAAAACTTCACCTTCACTTTCGATCGTCAAATCAACTTGATTGAGGCTATCTAGCTCAACTTCCCCACTAACTTCATGCAAATTTTTATCTGACAAGTCAAATTGAATACTCCCTGCTTCATCATTAAAATTTGCAGCCAGGTGAAGACAAAGCGTACCACCTTTGACAGGAATACTTACAGCGGTTAAACAACCCTGATTTAGCTCAATTGCTAAAATTGGATTTTTCTCAATCAAAGACTTTGGCAAAAAATTAATCAAATTTTTTGGGAGCTGATTCGCTGACTTTGATACAGCATCTAAAAACTCCATCACTATATCCATTTTATCAACTTCTAACGCATTGATTTTTCCAGTTAATATCTAATGTCGCCCCTAATTCTCTACTTCTTGCAAGCGTGGTTGAAAGCAGTAAAGAACGGACTTGTAACTCTTGCCAATTCACATGATCAATCTGCAACTCTTCCACCAAAAAGCCTTGCTTTTCAAGAAAAAAAGTTGCAATTCCTGGGAATGTCCAAGGAAGCGTGAGCATTATCACTATGATAAAAAAGAGTAATACAAGGCTTAATTTTAGAAAAATTGCCCCTAGCTTTCGCACAATAGCCATGAAATTCTTTCTATTTGGGGTGATGAAATAATTTGAAGCGTAAGGTTTTTACTGATAAAAATCAACTTACAAAATGTGAATGAATCGCTGATATCAGCTTATCGCTATCAATTGGCTTGGTTAAATATTCATTGCATCCAACTTTGAGACATTTTATCTTCTCTTCTTCCAATGCATTAGCTGTCAAGGCAATAATGATAATTGGAGACTGTTTTTTCTTACGCTCCCATTCGCGCATTAACTGTATTGCTGTCAACCCATCCAAAACTGGCATTTGCATATCCATTAACACCAAGTCAAATGCAGACATGGTTTTATATAAATCCAATGCTTGCTGACCGTCGCCTACTGCTGTAACTTTATGGCCAGCCTTTTCAAGAATTCGCTTTGCCAATGCCAAATTGACAAGATTATCATCAACCAACAACACATGAATCGGGTTAATTTTTTTGATGATGACTTCGCCTCTTTTGTTTTTCACAGAACTTGGTTTTTCAATGCTTTTAAAGCCAGTAGAGAAATAAAACGTTGATCCTTTGTTTTTATTTGATTCCAACCAAATTTCTCCACCCAATAATCGAACTAATTTTTTAGTGATAGTTAATCCAAGACCCGGACCACCTTGCTCGCGAATGATCGAAGAATCAACCTGACTGAATAAATTAAATATCAGTGCTTGCTTGGCCTTTGCAATACCAACCCCTGTATCTTTAACCCAAAACTTCAGCATACCTCCACCTTGAACTGTTAAACCAATCTCAACAGATCCGGCATGTGTAAATTTCACTGCATTACTAATTAAATTTAATAAAATTTGGCTAAGTCTCGTCACGTCCGTCAAAAAATAAACACCCTCAATTTTCATTTGATAGTTTTTAATTAATTGAATCGGTTTTTTCTGTTGCAAAATAAGTGCTTCTGCCGTTGATTCGATACTATCTAACATTAATTTCAAACATACTGGAACGTTTTCAACAACTAATTGACCACTTTCTATTTTCGATAAATCCAACACATCATTGACAATTGTTTGCAAAATATGGCCACTTTCTTGAACAGTTGTTAAGTATTGATGATGTGTTTCATTCGGTTTATCTTTCAAAATCAAATCAACATAGCCTAAAATTGCATTCAAAGGTGTTCGAATTTCATGTGAAACATTTGCAAGAAATTCTGTTTTTGCTCGATCTGAATCTTCAGCTTTCTTACGCGCATTACGCATTTCTTCCTCAACTTTTTTACGTTGAAAAAATGTTGGGATATCATAATATGCATGTTTTTTTAAACTCTTGGCATACTGCTTTTCCTTTGCAAGATATTCATCAATTCGGCTGGGAGGCGCCATAACAAACTCACAATGCTTATCACCTCTTGCTCGGCAACTAATTTCCACAGCCGTTAACTCAATACCAAAACTTTCTTCACACCAACCAGATGAATAGCCTGAATTCATGATACACACTGGAAATTCAGATTTTT
>JAUIKI010000194.1 GCA_030430875.1 Gammaproteobacteria bacterium
ATTAATTTCTTCAAGTTTTTTTCGAGTGGCTTCAAGCACGGCATTTTGCGCATCAAATTCCTCACGTGTAACCAGGTCTAATCGAGAAAACACACCCTGAAGCAAAACATGTAAGTTTTTTTGCAAGTCATCGCGGGTTGACACTACATGATCAAGTGCAGTGGTTGGCAAATTAGTTTTCATTACATCAAAAATTGTATCTGTTAATGTATCAATTAATTTCTGGGAAATCATGAGACAGTCTCCTAAATCTTTGTACGAAAATACTGAATTCACATGAAGCCATTCACTAGCTCATGTCACTTTAATGTACTGTTTACAAAAACAGCACATATTTTAAAACAATCATGTTTAGATCTGATGCGAATTTATAGCTAATATTAAAATATACAACAAGATCATGGATAATATATCAATTTTGCAACATAACCAGTTGATTTTAGCGCAAATCATTGCACCAAAATAGCAAACATTCATTCAATCAGTCAGTAAATGCGCCACTTCTGTGCAAGAGCTTTTTATTTCATGGATAAAAAACTCTTTTACTCGCTAATTTTATACATAAATTAACTTTGGTATGATTTTTGCATACAACCTAATTGTCATTATATTTTTTTAAATCATTGGAGGAATTTACGTGAAAAAATACACATTACTGACATGCACAGCACTTTTGTTAGCATCAGAAACATTTGCAGCTAAAACTGAAATCCCAGGACTTGAAATCAACGGCAATGTTAGCCTAGTGTCTGATTATATTTTCCGTGGAATTACTCAAACTGATAACAAACCGGCCATTCAAGGCGGATTTGACTTAACCCATGAAAGTGGTCTTTATGCAAGCATTTGGGGTTCAAACGTCGATTTTGGTGGAGAAGAATCCCTAGAACTTGATTATATTATCGGCTATAAAGTTACTGTTAGTGACGTCACCATCAATGCTGGATATATCTATTATGACTACCCAGGTGCACGTGATTTAGATTTTGATGAAGTAACACTTTCCGTGGGGTATGAAATGTTCACTTTACTTGCAGCATATGGGTGGAATTTTGCAGGCGTGCATAGCAATGAATCACTTTATCTCAACCTAGAAGGTTCATTTGACCTACCTTATGATGTTGGCTTGAGTGTTGCCATTGGTCATCAAGAACAAGAAGCAGGCAAAAACTATTGGGATTATTCCATTGGTTTTGAGCGAGAATTTCTTGGCCTAGATTTCGGTCTTGCTTATACTGACGTCAGTGATATTGATTTAGGTGATAATACTGATACGATTGTCGCAAGTGTATCAAAAGAATTTTAATGTAATTTTTAGCTTAAGGAGAATTGTATGAAGATGGTAACTGCCGTAATCAAACCCTTCAAATTGGACGATGTACGAGAAGCGTTGTCAGAAATTGGGGTGCAAGGCATCACTGTCACTGAGGTAAAAGGTTTTGGCCGTCAAAAGGGGCATACTGAACTTTATCGTGGCGCTGAATATGTTGTCGATTTTCTGCCTAAAGTGAAAATTGAAGCCGCCATTGCCTCTGATCTACTGGATCAAGTGATCGAAGCCATTAGCAAAGCTGCAAATACCGGAAAAATTGGTGATGGAAAAATCTTTGTTCACTCCATCGAACAAGCAATTCGAATTCGAACTGGTGAAACTGGCACTGACGCCATCTAACTCTTAGGCGCTACTCTTTTAACTGCTCCATCTCAAATGCCTTTTATAAGGCATTTTGGAGTTCCTTATGCCAAATTTTGACCAAAGAGGTTATTCATGGAAAATTTAACTCAACTTTCTTATGCGCTTGATACTTTCTACTTTCTCGTCTGTGGCGCTTTAGTCATGTGGATGGCTGCTGGCTTTGCCATGCTAGAAGCAGGACTAGTTCGTTCAAAAAACACTACAGAAATATTAACTAAAAACGTCGCGCTTTATGCCGTTGCCTGTGTCATGTACCTAATATGTGGTTATTACATTATGTATATTGATAATCCTGAAGCAGGCATCATCCCAACATTTGATTGGTTAATTGGCAATGAGCATAGCGCAGAAGATGCACTCTCTGGAGCTGGCGATGCACCCTATTACTCGCAGCGCTCCGACTTCTTTTTCCAAGTTGTATTTGTAGCAACTGCCATGTCCATTGTCTCAGGCGCTGTTGCTGAACGCATGAAGTTATGGTCATTTTTAATCTTTGCTGTAGTGATGACAAGTGTTATCTACCCAGTTCAAGGGTATTGGAACTGGGGTGGTGGTTTTCTGAAAGCCAATGATTTTTTTGATTTCGCAGGATCAGGAACCGTTCATATGGCAGGAGCTTCTGCCGCACTAGCGGGTGTTTTATTACTCGGAGCACGAAAAGGAAAATATGGTGCGCATGGACAGATACACGCTATTCCCGGATCAAATCTGCCAATCGCCACTTTAGGTGCTCTTATTCTTTGGTTGGGTTGGTTCGGTTTCAATGGAGGATCTCAATTAAAATTGGGAAATATTGAAAATGCTAATGCTGTCGCACAAATTTTTGTTAACACCAACGCTGCTGCTGCAGGCGGTGTAATTGCAGCATTAATTCTTGCCAAACTATGGTTCAAAAAAGCTGATTTAACCATGGCATTAAATGGTGCATTAGCTGGCTTGGTAGCAATCACAGCTGAACCCCTGACACCTTCTGCTGAAATGGCTACGCTCATTGGCGTGGTTGGTGGTTTAATCGTTGTGTTTTCTATTATCATGCTGGACAAATTACACATTGATGATCCCGTCGGTGCAATTTCAGTTCATGGTGTTTGTGGTCTTTGGGGTTTGCTGGCAGTACCCCTCACAAATGACGGAGCAAACTTTCTCAGTCAGCTCATGGGGGCAGGCGCTATTTTTGGCTGGACATTTGGCGCAAGCTTCATTATCTGGGCGATCCTCAAATTCACTGTCGGCATACGTGTGAGTGAAGAAGAAGAATATGAAGGTGTGGATTTAGCGGAATGTGGCATGGAAGCATATCCTGAGTTTATTAAATCTAATACCTAATTTAGTCTTCCCCAACTATAAAAACTCTGGGCGCATTCATGCGCCCTTTTTTGATTCAGCACGTAAAACTATTCTGCTGTATTTTCTTCTTCAAAAACATCGACTAACTCTTCAATGCCTTCTTGCATAGTTTCTCCAAGATCTTCAGCTAAACCTTGAAATGCATTAGTAAACTGATCAGCAAAAACCTTCATATAAGCAATACCAAAAGCTTGACCTGATTCTTCCAAATCCACCTTCCATTCATTATTTTCTTTCATCAAAGAAGTCTCAAAAACAAGCTCGAATGAATCATCACCATCCCCAAACCCCATGATTATTCCAGCAGTAGCTCTTTCACCATGAATCTGCACCTCAGTGATTTCCATTGTCGAAAACTCTACTGCTTGACGAGGAGCATCTTCTTTCGCCTGTTCTTCTAACGTCTTTATTGAGTCTTTTGTTACAAATTTCTTAAGCGATTCAACATTATTTGCTTTTGTAGCACCCCAAAATGACCCTGTCACTGAAATTACTGCAGATTCATCGGTGGATTCAAAACAGCCTGTCATAAAAGTCATTAAAATCACCACAAAGATCATATGAACTTGTTTCATCGTAGCTCCTAAATTAATATCAAGTGAATATAAAAACACAATGCTATGTCTGTTTTTTGCAATCATTGTGAAAGTTGATCGTCAAGAATAAAGAAACCCATGCTAAAACGTTCTTTTTACCTAATGACATGATATTTGCTACAATAACATCTTTATCAATTCTCTGAT
>JAUIKI010000195.1 GCA_030430875.1 Gammaproteobacteria bacterium
TGGCATTGTTTCATCTCTTCACACCTGGGATGCCTGGACGAAAGATTTAACCGATAACTATCGCGTGGTTCGATTGGATATGCCTGGATTTGCTTTGACAGGGCCGCTTCCATCAAATGAGTATAATATTGAAGCATACATGCAATTTATTGATCAATTTATTGAGAAACTTGAGTTAAAAGATGTAGTGATTGTGGGGAATTCTCTGGGTGGATATTTTGCTTGGTATTACACCTACCTTCATCCTGAAAAAATCAAGGGGCTAACGCTGATTGATTCAGCCGGCTATCCACAAAAAACACCTTGGATTGTTGGTCTTGCTGATGTGCCTGTTGCGGGAAAAATAGGTGCGTGGATCACGCCTAAATGGCTTGTTTCTATGAATTTGAAAGATGTGTACGGTAATCCTGATTTATTAACAGACGAGACGATAGATCGCTATTTTGAATTAGTGATGCGTCCTGGAATTCGTAAATCATCGATGAAAATTTTCCAATTATTAAACCAGTCAAGTAAAGATCCTAATCTTGGCCAAGAAATAAAAAATATTAAAAAACCGACACTGTTAATGTGGGGCGCTGAAGACATCTGGATTCCAGCTTCAGTCATAGAAGAACACTGGAAGAAAGATTTACCACACGCAGAAGTTGTTATTTATGATGGTGTTGGGCACTTGCCTATGGAGGAAGCACCCGAGCGTAGTGTTGTTGACTTTAAGCGGTTTCTTGAATCATTGGATTAACATCTGAGTGATTTTTCATACTGCGCTTGTGAGCAAATAAATAAATGGGGATTGATAGGAATGAAATCCCCATTAAGATAATTGCACCAATCATTGAGCTGTTCCAGATGAGAGGGACTAAAGCAAGATTAGCCAGCTGGTGATAGATTGCCCACGATCGTGGGTAATCTTTACCGCGCAGCAAAATCAACCCGACAGTAATTAATGCAAAAGCGATGTAAAGAGTCAGCGCAATTTGGGCTTCTAACGCTAGTGGTACTTGTAACAGAGCACTATTAGCAATCATAACTAATGCAAATTGAAAAATACAATAGGCATTTAAAGCGGTACTAATTTTGGTGTCATATTTTTTTACTTGTGTGACATCAAATGATTCAAAACTATCAGCTTGTTGATTTGGAACCCAGCCAGTCGGCTTAAACCAAACTAATAATTTATCTTTCCAGGAAGCGGATTTAACGGCGTTCCAAAGATACGCGAACCATTCAAAATGTGCCCATACTGAATTCCAGCTGTGATAAGGTTTGCGCACACCAAACACTGCTTCAGCTTTTTCTTCTTCGTATGTGCCAAACATTCGATCCCAAATCATCAACACACCACCATGATTTTTATCAATATATTCATCATTGATGCCATGATGCACTCGATGCACTGACGGTGTGTTGAGAATACCTTCAATCAATGGCACTTTGTTGATCAATCGAGTATGAATCCAAAATTGATAAAATTTACTGAAAGTTAAATGGGTAATAAAAACCAGCGGTGGGCAGCCCATGATAGCTAGCGTCATAAAAATTGGCCAGTGAACAGTATCTTGTAAAGCACCTTGTCGGAGTGCTGTCGTTAAATTATATTCTTCACTTTGATGATGAGGAACATGGACGCCCCAGAGAAAATTTACTTCATGCGACCATCGATGCGCCCAGTAATAGACAAAATCAAGCACGAAAAAGAACACAACCCAAGTGACCCAAGAATTTTCAGCAAACTGATAAAAGGATGCATGAATAAATAAATAGCCGTAAAGAATTAGTAAGCCTGCTTTTAAAAATAACTCGACAGATACCGTGAAAATACCACAACCTAGACTTGTAATGGCATCATTGAGTCGATAGGCTTTAAATTTTCTATGACGAGAGACTAAAATTTCTAGAATAATCAATATGATAAAAACAGGAGTTGCATAATTTAAATAGACATTTTGCATGGCACACCTTTGAACATTTACGTGTTTTTATTGTTTATCAGAGGACTCTATACTAAATACAAACAGTGAGTTTTGGCAAGTTTTTATCAAAAATTGTCGGCTAAGAGGACTAAGGAGATAGACTTTCTAGATGTTTAATGATTTCAGCTAAAAAACGGGTTGCTTCACCACCTGTGATGATGCGATGATCAAATGTCAATGACAGCGGTAAAACACGTCGAGGTTGTATGGCTTGATTTATGATGGCAGGTTTTTCAGATAGTTTTCCCAATCCAAGAATTGCAACCATAGGTGGAATGACAATTGGTGTTGCAAATTGACCGGCAAACATGCCAAAATTTGATAAGGTAAAATTGGCATTAGCCATTTCACTAGGCTGAATAGTTTTAGAGCCAACCTTGCTTTTTAATTCATTTAAATCATCTCTAAGCTCACTTGCATTTTTTGTCTCTGCATTACTAATCACAGGAACATATAAACCATGAGAGCTATCAACAGCAATACCCATGTTAACATTGGTTTGCTGTGACAGATTTTGAGTGTTGCTATCATAGTGAGAATTCATGATGGGGACTGCTTTGATTCCAGTGCAGATAGCTTGAATTAATGCCACGGTAATGTCTGTGTTTTTTGACCATTGAGTGATGTCGGCTTCATCAAACACAGTGACGGGTACAACCTCTGTATGAGATTTTGCCATATTCACGGCCATCAGTTGACGTGTGTTGTCTAAATTTCCAGATAGTTTTGCTGAAGTGGATTTTTTAGCTGCAGTTATAGGTGGCTTGTTTTCTTGGGATAATCCTAATTCTTGCTTTAATTTCATAATGCCAATTTGAATACGGTCACCTTTTTGTTGAGAAGCTTCAACGTTAATTTTTTCCGTTAAATCCTCTGTTGGTTCGGATTCAATGTTTGATAAATTTCCAACCACTGTGTTTGCATCGTCATCCTCTAAGTCAAATCCAATTAATGGCTCACCAACAAAGACAGTTTCCCCATTTTGGGCGGCAATTTTGAGAATTTTTCCTGAGTAGGGAGAGGGAATTTCAACTATAGCTTTAGCTGTTTCAACGGATAATAGCAATTGATCGACAAGGACTTCGTCACCTTCTTTAACAAACCATTCAATGACGGTAGCATCTGTTAATCCTTCGGCAAGATCAGGTAGTTTGAAATATTTCATGATTGATATTCCAATAATTTGATGGCAGCTAATAAAATATCAGTTTTGTTAGGTAAGTAATAATTTTCATGCTTTAAATACGGCATGATGGTGTCAAATCCGGTGACACGTTGAATGGGTGCCTTGAGTTGGTTAAAACAATTTTCTGTTAAAGTTGCAGATATTTCTCCACCAATTCCGCCAGATCTTGCTGCTTCGTGAATGACGATGCATCGACCCGTCTTGCAAACCGATGATTCAAGTGTGGGAAAATCGATGGGTTTTAATGTGGCGACATCAATGACATCAGAGGTGATTCCAACGCTTGCTAATTTTTCTGCTGCAGCCAATGTTTCGGTAATCATTGCACCCCAGCTGATCAAGGTGATATCGCTACCTTCTTTTAGCACAAAACACTGATCCAATGGAAAATCAGCCATGTTTTCATTGATATCCTCTTTAATTGATCGATAAATACGTTTAGGTTCTAAAAAAATTACGGGGTCTGGATTGTGAATAGCTGCTTGTAATAATCCGAAAGCGCGAGTTGGTGATGAAGGAATGACGATACGCAGTCCTGGAATGTGTGCAAAAATTGCCTCGGTGCTTTCAGAGTGGTGTTCTGGTGCATGAATTCCACCACCAAATGGTGCACGAAGCAC
>JAUIKI010000196.1 GCA_030430875.1 Gammaproteobacteria bacterium
CAACTGCAAGTGTATAGGTCATTTTGCGACCATTTTTTTCACTGACTTTTACTGTTTGCACCGAAGCTGGTTGCCAACTTTCGGCCAACGACAGCTCTGGGACTAAATGAGTTTTTGGATTAGAAACGTTTAGGGGAATAATGCCATACAATCGAATGGGTCTATCATTATCTTTGCCTTCATGCGCTTGTAAATACACCAAACTGACAAACACATTCGGGGCCATTTTATCTGTGATAGGCAATTCAAGCGTTTCACGTTTTCCATCAAAATCAATCCACTGACTATCTAAAATTTCACTGCCAGATTCAATCGTGAGCAATCCTCGTCCTTGCATGGCTTCTGGCAATGAAATGACTGCGGTCTCTCCAACCTCATAAGTTTTTTTATCCGAAAATAAATTCAATCGACTGGCTGTTCCACTGCCTTCTTCCTGTGCTCGACCTGCCCAACCAGGCCAATCGACATATAGTATTTTACCCGAACAGTGGCCACCTTTTTTATCACAAACTCGAATCAGATAACGCCCCCAATCGGGATATTTAATTTCAAATTGAGCATTACCCAATCCGTCTGACGTGCTTACAACACTTTGCTGTAACTGATGACTCGTTTCTGCCTCAGCATATTTTGCAAGTGATTCAGATGATTTATCCCACCACCATTTCCAATTGATTTTAAACAGAGTGACTTCGACTTCATCCAAAGAAACCGGCCCACCTTTTGCATTTAAACTAGCAATTTCAATGTTGTGTGCTACATCAGTCAACAACATGTTTCGAACCTCATCACCTTTTGGCAATTTAATCCCCACATAATTTTCATACGGAAAATAGTCGATTGATTGTCGGCTAATACTAAATTCACCACCTTCTTCAAAAACTCGTGACGTTATCTTCGCTGTCAACATTCCTGGTGTTTTAACGTCAGGTTTTGCAGAAAATGGAAAAATCATCTGCCCATTTTTATCAAGCACACCTTCATGCAACTGAATATCTTCTCCTTTTAGTTGACGTGCTGGATCATCAAACACAAAATCACTAAATCGTCCAAATTGAGTTGTTTTTTCAGAAAAGCGTACGGAAACATCTGCAGTCAAGCCAGCAGCACTTGCACCATGCAACCATTGACTAAACAGCAAAATTTCAGGAGGGTCTTCATAACCATACACTACTTCTTCATCACCAAAATCTAACTCTATTTTTAAACGATTGGGGCGAACCATCTCAATTAAAATTGGCTTGGTAAAGACTGCGCCGCCAATTTCCGCACGTGCAATATAATTTCCAGTCACTGCCTGTGAATTAGTTAAAAACTCAAAGGCATAAAAATTATTAACAGGGGCTTGATTGATTTTCTCACCGACTACACGACCAGCAGGGTCCAATAATTTCATGGTAACTGGATGATTATCAGGAATTTGAGCGCCCTTATCTTGCAAAACAAATGTCAAGTAAATATTATCACCAGGACGCCACACACCACGCTCACCATAAATCACTCCTTTTAATCCATTAGAACTTTTTTCCCCACTCACATCAAAATGACTAGTCATCAATGCCGTTTTGGCATTTAGCTTCAAATAGGATGTATCATTATTTTTAGTTGCAACCAATAAAAATGGTGTTGCGTCTTTCACAGAAAACTGAGCAAAACCATTGGTATCAGTGGATGCCTTTGTAAGACTTTGCCCTTGAAAATTACGCACATCTAATTTGACATTTGATAGCGGTTTGGCGGTACGCAAATCTGTTGCCACTGCAAGAAACTCTCCATGAACATCTTTTTTTACAACCAAGCCAATATTGGTTGCAATATAGTTTCGGCTGGCAAACACTTTCTTTTTATGGTGAACAAAATACGCAGGATTACAAGGATCATCTTGTTTATCCCAATCAAAATCCTCCGCCTCATAATAATAATCTTCAATACCATCCCAGCCACTCGCTTGATTGGCTTTATAATCCTCTTGATCGTCTAAAATTGCTTGATCACTAGAAACATCTGTTGAGTGTTGACAATCTATGTCTAAATCAGATGGATCAAATGAAAGCGTTAATCGCAATAGGCTACCTGAATGGCTAGTCATCAACTCACTGACATCAAACGAATAAAATTGACCTTGCTCACTCAGTTTTTCGGTATCAAGCATGATGGTTTTTTGCCATAAATAGCGACCAACGCGGCCTAATTCTTTATCATTGTTCAACGTGTTGTTCTGCAAGAATTGGCCCATATTGTCGGGATATACTTCAAAAGCGGTGAGTTTCACTGAACGAACACCAATCGCTTTAAAGGGGATTTCCAATGCCTTACCATCAGGCAAAATCACCCCATTACCAACAAATTCCACCTGCGGCTTGGTCTCAGGAAATACAATTGAATGTTCACTGGATCCTAATCGTTTATCTTGTGCGCTCAATATTCCTTCATGAATAATCAGTTCATGACTACCGGCGATAATATTTGTTGGGTAAATTGCAATGTAACTTGGGTTAATGCTGTAAGTGAATTTTACTCCTTCAATCTCAATCAAGCCTTGCAAATCTTGATCTGTTTTTAATGGCTGAGATGAAGAAATATGCACAACTGGAACACCATCATCAGGATTCAAAACATCAACCTGATTAATCACAAACTCATCCTCAGCTGGAATGCGAATGGAACGTTGACCTTTTTCACTTAATCCAATGACGGTTGTATCCCAAGTCAGTGTTAATTCATTTTCAACCTCTGTTTGTGGAATCTGGTCAATCACAAAGGTAAACAACCGCTTATCAGAAACCTGATGGATCTTAACGGTTAAATCTGCATCACCCATTCGTGCCTGGATGATTTGCTGAGCTTTTTCTTTCTCAACAGAATCTGATGTGCGTAGTTGCACGGTAAGTTTAGTAAACCCTGCTTGCTGAGAAGCTGACAACCCTAGCACATTAATTTCATAGTCTAGAGGAATGACACTAAGCGAAAATTGATACGGCGAGAGTGTTTTATCGACGTTAATTAATTGCTGAGGATTTACTGTCACTTGATATTTACTATCAGGATGCAATGAGGATTCAGGAGTTAATGTGATTTCAGTTGGGCTAACAAATACCAACTCACCAGGAATAGCCGGCTCAATGCTCACCACATCATTCGCTGATTCGCCGACCATTGATTCATCAACGACAGCATGATTGAAAACAATCCGAATGTGGGCGTTTTTTGAGATAACTCCTTGAGTATGCCAACCGAGGTGTTTTGCCCAATCACCATGATCTGCAGTTTCAACTGGATTATCAGCTACTTTTGCAGGCTGGTCATCATTACACGCTGTTAACGATATGATGCTAAGCAAAAAAATGATCTGCAACCACGACTTGAAACTCCGCATACTGAATATCCTCTTAAGTGATAATTTACATCGTAATAAATTGAATGAGGTAATCTAAACCAACGATGATAGCTTGCATAGACTTATATATGAAACCATTGCAATAAATAGCTAAATAATGAAGAGATTATTGATCCAAACTTCGAATTAGATCAATAAATTGTGCAATCTGTGTGACCCCACTTAATATCAACTACTTTTTAAGCAAAATTATCACGGTTTTAGCACCCCTGCTGAGCAATTTACGACCACTTAATAAGGTAAGCAATTGCTATTACTATTACTATTAAACACAATGCTGACTCTAACAAAAATATTTGGAGTTTTTCATGAAATTAAAAGCAATTATTCTTGGCAGTAGTTTAACAAGCGCTCTTTTGATGAGTGCAGCCCATGTACA
>JAUIKI010000197.1 GCA_030430875.1 Gammaproteobacteria bacterium
TTGTCGACATGGGGCCAGGAGCTGGTGTCCACGGTGGTGAGGTTGTTGCTAAAGGTCAGTTGAAAAATATTCTTAACAATAAAGCATCCATCACTGGACAATATCTTTCTAAAAAATTAACTATTGAAATTCCTGGAAAGCGGAACTTACCTGACCCGGAAAAATATTTAACCCTTAAAAATGCAACTGGTAATAACTTAAAATCTGTAACATTAACATTACCGCTGGGCTTGTTTATCTGCATTACTGGCGTATCTGGCTCAGGCAAATCAACGTTAATAAACCAAACTCTCTACCCACTTGCTGCGACAGAATTAAATAATGCGACTACTCTTGATGTTGCACCTCATGAGTCCATTACTGGATTAGAACATTTAGATAAAGTCATTGATATTGATCAAAGCCCCATTGGTCGAACTCCACGCTCAAATCCTGCAACATACACTGGGATTTTTACACCTATTCGTGAATTATTAGCATCAACGCAAGAAGCTCGTTCTCGTGGATATAAACCTGGACGCTTTAGCTTCAACGTCAAAGGAGGTCGCTGTGAAGCCTGTCAAGGCGATGGAGTGACCAAAGTCGAGATGCATTTCTTGCCTGATATTTATGTCACTTGTGATATCTGTCATGCAAAGCGCTATAACCGAGAAACACTAGAAATCACTTATAAAGGAAAAAATATTCACGACATGTTGCAAATGACCATAGAAGAAGCCAACGTGTTTTTTAGCCCTGTTCCAAGCATTGCACGCAAATTACAAACATTAATTGATGTTGGCCTGAGCTATCTTCAGCTGGGACAAAGTGCGACAACACTGTCAGGTGGTGAGGCACAACGAGTAAAACTTGCCAAAGAACTGTCCAAGCGAGACACAGGGAAAACGTTATATATTCTCGATGAACCAACCACTGGATTACACTTTCATGATATTAATCAACTATTACAGGTGTTACACAGACTGCGTGATCATGGCAACACCATTGTCGTCATAGAACACAATCTAGATGTGGTCAAAACAGCTGATTGGATCGTTGATTTAGGCCCTGAAGGCGGTGATCAAGGTGGTGAGATCATTGCCTTCGGCTCACCCGAAGAACTAGTGAAAAGTAAAAAATCGTATACTGCAGACTTCCTGAAAGAACTATTATGACAGTTGTTCGCTGTTTAGCAGTGGAATAGTTTCGTTTACTTAGCAACGAACAAATAACACAAGCCCAATTAGCCACTTCAGCTAACTTCCTTAAAAAAGAAGGCAATTAAATTAACCACATAGCCATGCGAATAAAAAATATATGAAAATGCTATGCATTTTGATCATTTTTTGATACATTGGTTCGCTCAAAAAATAAGCGATCAAAGTCCTAATATCAACTCTTGCACCAGAAACTATAAACACAGTGATTCACCAATAATTGTTTATTAAAAATCACAAGGAAGTTTTCCAATAAATCATTAATCGTACCTCACTAGGAAACATTTAGTTACTGGGAATCGCTATCCACTAACACTTTTAACATAACCGGTGATTTATATGAAAAAAAATGTATCTCTAATTCAGAAAATAGTATGTATTACTTTAGCCATAATTCCATGCTGGTCTTTCGCTATTACGATTAATGTAACGACAACAAAAGATGAGTTGAACCTTAACAACTTGCATGCACGTTGCATTGATGGGATTGATTCGTGCTCATTCCGAGAGGCAGTACAAGTTGCTAATGAATTATCAAGCATTGAAACAATCAACCTTCCTGCGGGCATTTATGAACTAAGCAATGTAGGATATAACGAAGACAATAATGAGACCGGTGATATTGATATTTATGGCCCATTAATCATTAAAGGTGCAAACAGTAAAAATACAATTATTGATGGCATCAAATATGATCGAATCTTACATCAACATAAGGGTTATCTTAAAATTTTCAATGTAACACTGCAAAATGGCCAAACAGATAATGGTGGCGCTATTGCCAGTGAGCATACCGCGAATGATTTACACCTTAATAATAGTCGATTGGTAAATAACTTTGCTACTAAGAAAGGTGGCGCAATTGATTACTCTTCAACTAAACCACGCACTCGTAACCGTCTATTTATCCGCGACTCAGAAATCACTGATAACTCAGGAGAATCTGTCATACATTATATCAACGGAGAAAGACTTTCTATTGAGCGCAGCTTATTTGAACGCAATTCAGGTGAAACAATCTATGCTACAACAGCAAGATTATTTATTAATGGAAGTGAATTTATCGAGAATGGCAGTGGCTCTTATACGGCACTTGTTAATGCCAGTTGTAATAGTCACAATGGCAGCTTAACCATTGAAAACAGTCAATTCAATAATAATAGTTATATTCAAGCCCATGGTGCTATTGTTAAATTTGACAAGGGAGATGTCGCAACAGGTTGTTCTTACAAAATTGATCAGTCTGAATTTACCATGAATACTAGCAACACCATTGTAAATGCATTTTTAACGATTAACACCCACATGGATATTACTGAAAGTTCTTTTGAATACAACACACAGTACACAAAAGCTGGTGAAGTCAACGACATTAAATATGCAGTTATTTCAATTGATGGAAACAATGTCAATAAAAACCAAACCGCATCAATAGAAAACAGCACGATTGCTAATAATCTATTTAAACAATATGGATATGTCAGTGCGCTTTACGCAAGAAATGCTGACGTTAAAGTACTTAACAGCACCATCAGCTCCAATGCAGGTAGATATAATACGATTCTTAGTGACAATGCCATCATCAATTTACAGCATGTTACTTTAGCTGATAATCTTTCTTCACAAATGAACCTTGGTGGCTTAAATGCTAATGTTGGAACTATCACCTTAAAAAATACATTAATGGCTGATATTGGTGTCAATTGTTTTAGTGATAAGGGCATAATCTCTTTAGGTCATAACTTAGATAAAGATGGTAGCTGTAGCTTGGATCAAGAAAGCGATATCACAGGATTTGATCCATTATTAATGCCTCTTGCTAACAATGGTGGAAACACTAAAACTCATGCGCTACAAATAATGAGCCCGGCAGTTAATCATGCGGAAAATGGCGTTACTGGCAGAGATCAACGCGGTCTTTTCCGTCCTTATGGTCTGTCAGCTGATATTGGCGCTTTCGAGCTTTTGTACCTTTTACCATTAGGATGCACTCTCCAATTAAACTGTTATCAAGAAAAATAAACAGCACAGGAGCTTTGCATTAAATAGAAAAACTCTCGGCATATATTCTTAATATGCCCTACTATTCTCCAGATTGATAATTTGATCTGGAGAATAGCTCCTAATTAACCTTATCAGCTGTAAAAAAACACAAAAAAATGTTCGTTATCCTGATATAAAACCCTCTCATCTGCTAATTAGCTTTTTATCGTAAAAAAAATATCGTTCATCCAATTTAACTCGCAAAAAAAAAGTAGTTGGCGTAGTATTTACCTCATGCGATAGAAAAAGTTTAAAGAAAAATACGTATAAAAACCAACTTGAGATCTTTTATTTTCGGCACAGGGATCTCAACTCAACTTTAAAGGTCCTACTTATGGAAAAATTAATCGCTATTGCTTCAGGTTTATTATTTTCTTTGATGATGAGTCTTTTGCAAGCGCTGGCCTAAAATACAGCAGTGACATGCAAAACACACACCGACTCGACTATTAACAACATGAGATTAAATGATTTAGTAAGAACAGTTTGAATATCAGTTTTTAGCTTACAAAGTTGAAATTTATCAAGT
>JAUIKI010000198.1 GCA_030430875.1 Gammaproteobacteria bacterium
TTGGGCCTTTAGCTCAGTTGGTTAGAGCATCCGACTCATAATCGGCAGGTCCCCAGTTCAAGTCTGGGAAGGCCCACCATTGTAAATCAAAAAATATTACTTTAGGGGCGATCAAGGGAGCAAGAAGCCGCGTGCAATTTGCTAAAGAATGCCGGGGTGTCTGGCCTATCTAAAACTCTAGCAAAAGAAAAGCTTGTATTTCACTAGGAAGAATTCTGTGATGTTAGATAAAAAGATCATGATGATTCACTATTCTGCTGAAATGTCGTTCTCTAATACACAAATTCTGACTTAATCTGATATCAGTCGGCATTTGGATAGCATGTTAAATAATTACGAACCATGATGAAAATACTTCCCAGCCAATCCTCCGATTTTGCACCTATTTATACAAAGCTGAATCCCCCTCATAATACCGTTGAGCCGATGTTGCGCACAAGATTATGTTCAGTTGAGCATCTAATTTCGGGTGAATATCAAGTGGTCACAGCAGTTGCTCCAGCTGGATATGGCAAATCGACTTTATTGACGCAGTGGCAACAGACGTTATGCGAGTTGGATATCAAAAATGGTTGGTTGAGTTTAGATGATAATGATAATAGTCAGGCAAGATTAGTCGAATATTTTATTGCTGCTTTACAATGTATTTCACCTGAAATTGGCTTAAAGGCTATGCATCTTTTACAGTCCGGTGTTGTCTCGGAATTTGAGGCAGTCTTTGATAGCCTCTTAGTTGATATATGGGATACAGAAGAAGAAAGTGTGTTGTTTATCGATGATATCCATTTGCTAGTAAACAAGGATATCTTAGAATCACTATCTAATTTTTTACAGCAGCTTCCACCAACTATTTGTATTGTGATTTCTGGTCGAAAGTATCCTAAAATGGGCCTCAGTAAATTAAAACTACAGCATCGATTGTTGGACTATGGTGTTGATGAAATACGTTTCAAGCCGGAAGAAGTCCACCAATTTATTTGTCAGTATAAACATTTGGATTTAGACGATGATTCTATCAACTTGTTGCAATTGAGAACGGAGGGGTGGGTTGTAGCACTGCAATTAATTTCGCTTGCATTTGGGGAAGTGAAAGAGAAAGCAGAGTTTATTCATTGCCTATCGGGGCGAAATAAAGATATCACTGACTATTTAAGTGATGTGATACTTAGCCAACAGTCTGAAGAAATGCGAGAGTTTTTGTTGCATACATCTGTATTGGATCGAATGTGTAGTCCATTATGCCATGCAGTCACAGGCAAACTTCATAGTCAGCAATTATTGGAATCTATTGAAGCACAAAATTTATTTTTGATTCCATTGGATCGAGAGCGTAAGTGGTATCGATATCATCATTTATTCAGTGATTATTTACGCTATCAGCTACAGAAAAGACAACCTGATCGCGTGTCTGATTTATATAGGCGTGCAAGTGTGTGGTGTAGTCAGAATGAACTGCAAAACGAAGCAATACATTATGCGCTAGCTGGGAAAAACTTTGATCAAGCTGGACAATTATTAGCTGTCTATGCTATTGAATTATTGAAAGTGCGTGGTGATCATGAGGTGATGTTGCAATGGATAAATGTGTTGCCAGAGGAGTATTTGATTAAATATCCAATTATACGAATCAGTTATGCTTCCTCTCTGTTGTTTTCAAATTTGCATGACAAATACAATGAACAGCTCATTTGGTTTGATGCGTTTTTTACACGCTATGCGAGTGAGGTAAATGACTCTCAAATACAATTTATCAGATCATATGTCGATATGTTGCATGTTGTTAATTTTGCTTTTAATGGAAAACTACAATTATCCTGTGAAAGATTTGAAAATTGGATGGAAAAATATGCAAATAGAAGCGACCAGTTTATATCTGCCATTGGTGCAAGTTGTATGGGGTATATTTGTTCCGTGAAGCATGAATTTAACCAAGGCATTGAATTATCAGTTAAAGGTGTGGCTGCTTTCAAATCAATGAATTTACACTACAGTTTCTGTTTCCCATCAGCTATTTATCTTTGTTTGTTGGTGGCTAAGGGAGAGCTTAGTGAAGCTAAAATAAAATATGAAACATTTTTTTCTTTTGTGAGACAAGGTTTATCGCCTTATCATTTTTCTAGTCTTATGTTAGATTTTCACTATGCCGAAGTGCTTTATGAGCAAGGAGAAGTGAAAAAAGTAGTCGATATATTACAGCCAAATCTGTTTGTCTTAGCAAGAAACGGAAATATCGCAAATGGCTTATCTACCTATCGCAGCCTAATAAGAATTTACTTGTATCATAACCAAATTGACGAAGCAATGAGTCTCTTGCAAAGAACTGAGCTGTTAGTTTTGCCGCGTGGTTGGTCATATTTGGTCTATGTGCTTGCAGGCGAAATGTTACGTTATTACTTTAATCAAAACATGCGAGAACATGCTGAAAAAGTTATCCAAAGGTATCAATTATTTTCGCCTCAAGCAATGAATAAAATAGCTGATCCAATCTTGGAGTTAAAGTTTAAGCGATTATTGTCAGTGTTGAAGATTAGGCTTGAGCAAGCTAATGGCCATTATCATGAAGCGTTAACTCAATTGAGTTTGCTTATCAATGAAGTCAGGTGTTTAAACACAAAACATGAGCTTATTCCATTATTGTTGGTGCAAGCAAAGTTATTTTATCAACAAGAAAAAATGTCTCAAGCTGAACAGGTTTTTCTGGAAGCATTAATGCTTGGTCAATCAGATCATTACATACAATTATTTCTAGAAGAAGGTCATGTGATAAAAATGCTGTTAGAAAGAGTGACATCCTCACTGAAACATGAAGACGAAACTGTGTTAACAAATTATATAAATACATTGATAAAAGCATTTAAATACCAAGAAAAAATCAAGAATAGCCAAACACAAATGCTTGATCCAGCTGATACAAGAGTGAAATTCACAAAAAGAGAATTGTCAATTTTAAAGTTATTATCCAGTGATTCTAGTCATCAAAAAATTGCCGATCAGCTAAGTATTGGTTTGAATACCTTGAAATGGAATTTACGCAATATCTATCGAAAGTTAAATGTTAGGAATCGTACAGGTGCGATCATGTTAGCTAAGAAAGAAGGAATTTTTTGAATTGAATTGTTGAATTTTTATATGATTGGTTGATTTGCTATTTGAGTCACAATTTATGAAGCAAACAAAAGGCTCAAGCAACCAAATATAATGTGTTGCTTGAGAGAGGGGAGACTCAGTCGTTAAAACAAAATAGCTAGTGTGAATCGTTGAGTGCTTTCCTAATACCTTTACCATATTCTGGATCCGCTTTTTCAAAATGTGCCATTTGTCGATCAATGATATTTTGAGGAACGCCTTGCATGGCTTGAGCAATATTTTGAAATAAACGCTGTTTTTGTTCATCATTAAACAAACGAAATAAATCACCTGCTTGTGTGTAATCATCATTGCCTTCTCGATGATTATATCGATCAGCATCTCCTGAAATTTTTAAAGGCGGTTCACGAAATTTTTCATTATCTGTTGGACCAGAAAAACTATTAGGCTCGTAATATAAATCAGGATTACCTGCATCATTTTGAAAAAATCGCATTGCACCATCTTTATGATAATGATGCACGGGACACTTTGGTTTATTGACAGGCAATGCTTCATAATGGGTGCCTAATCGATGGCGATGTGCGTCTGCATAAGAAAAAATACGTGCTTGTAACATTTTGTCTGGTGAAAAACCAATGCCAGGTACGATATTAGACGGAGAAAATGCT
>JAUIKI010000199.1 GCA_030430875.1 Gammaproteobacteria bacterium
TTTAAAAGTAGCAGAAACTGCAACTACTTTGGAAGTCCAACAGCAATTGGGTGATGGTATTGTCCGAACTATTGCAATGGGTTCAACTGAAGGGTTGAGACGTGGCTTGGATGTTTCAAATACAGGCGCACCAATTTCTGTTCCGGTAGGACTACAGACATTAAGTCGAATTATGAATGTGTTAGGTGAGCCGATTGATGAAAAAGGCCCCATCGGTGAAGAGGAACAGTTACCTATCCATCGTAAACCGCCAACATTTGCTGAGCAATCATCTTCCACCGAGCTTTTGGAAACAGGTATTAAAGTCATCGACTTAATTTGTCCGTTTGCTAAGGGTGGAAAAGTGGGTTTGTTTGGTGGCGCCGGTGTAGGAAAAACAGTAAATATGATGGAGCTAATCAACAACATTGCAAAAGAACACTCAGGACTTTCAGTGTTTGCTGGAGTTGGTGAGCGAACTCGAGAAGGGAACGACTTTTATCATGAAATGAAAGAATCTAACGTGTTAGATAAAGTCGCTATGGTATATGGTCAGATGAATGAGCCACCGGGCAACCGTCTTCGAGTTGCATTAACAGGTTTAACCATGGCTGAAAAATTCCGTGATGAAGGCCGAGATGTATTATTATTCGTTGATAATATTTATCGATACACACTAGCAGGAACTGAAGTCTCTGCATTGCTTGGGCGTATGCCTTCAGCTGTAGGTTATCAACCAACACTTGCTGAAGAAATGGGTGTGTTGCAAGAGCGTATTACTTCAACTAAAACTGGTTCAATTACATCGGTTCAAGCTGTCTATGTGCCAGCCGATGATTTAACGGATCCATCACCTGCAACCACGTTCGCTCATTTGGATGCAACAGTGGTGTTGTCTCGACAAATTGCTGAACTTGGAATCTATCCTGCTGTGGATCCATTGGATTCAACTAGCCGACAATTAGATCCATTGGTCATAGGTCAAGAGCACTATGAAGTTGCACGTGGTGTGCAAAGTGTTTTACAGCGCTACAAAGAATTGAAAGATATCATTGCTATTTTGGGGATGGATGAGTTGTCAGAAGAGGACAAGCAAACTGTGTCTCGTGCAAGAAAAATTCAACGTTTCCTATCGCAGCCATTTGATGTTGCAGAAGTATTTACCGGGTCACCTGGAAAATATGTACCATTAAGTGAGACCATTCGTGGATTCAAGGGCATTTTGGATGGCGAATATGATCATTTGCCCGAGCAAGCATTCTACATGGTGGGGTCAATTGATGAAGCTGTTGAAAAAGCGAATAAACAATAATAGGAACTAATAGTAGATGGCAATTACTGTACATTGTGACATTGTGAGTGCGGAACAAGCTATTTTCTCTGGCTTAGTTGAGCTAGTGGTTGCGACTGGAATTGAAGGCGAGCTCGGGATCGCTCCGGGACATACACCTTTGCTAACTGAATTAGTTCCTGGTCCTATTCGATTGATTAAACAAAATGGAGACGAGGAAGTTTTCTATTTATCAGGCGGCTATTTAGAAGTGCAACCAGATCTTGTAACTGTTCTTGCAGATACAGCTATACGAGCTGATGATATGAATGAAGCTGCAGCAATCGAGGCAAAACGTCAAGCAGAGTTAGCACTGGAAAAACGTGGTGATGACTTTGATTATTCACGTGCATCAGCACAATTGGCCGAAGCTGCGGCACAACTTCGAACCTTGCAAAAAATACGCAAAAAACTAGGGTAATATGATGAAATTATACTCAGTAAAAAGAAGTTTTATATATATTTTTTTTCTTTTCTCAGCGTTGCTAATCGGTGTCTCAGGTTGTGAGCGAAGTGATAGAAATAGTGATATAGCTATAGAAGATACTGACGCTAACGCACACTTTTTTGCATTTAATCGAGAGGCTCTTTTTGACTATATGCAAGATCGATTTAATCGGAAGGATTTCAAAGCGATTTATCACATCATGAGTTTATCTGCACAAGAGCAGCTGCCTGAAGATGATGTTGTGAGTAAGATTTCTGAGTTGTCAGCAACCTACCAAAAAATTGAAGATGGAGAATATGCCTATGAGGTCTATAATGGCATTCAAAACGGTCGACATGTATTCACTTTATATTACCTAGTAAATTTTTCAAAAGATGATGCTGAGACATCTGAATCTGATGAAAATGCTGGAGATGGTTCTACTGATGCTGAAAAAACTGGATATAATGGACTGTTGAAAATAATTGTCGCAGGAAATGATGCTGATTATGGCATTTTTGGTTTCTTTTTATCACCGAACTCAAGATAAAATTAGTGTGAGTCTCGAAATAAATCATGTTAAAAAAGGGTAGCTAAGCTACCCTTTTTTATGGGGGTAATTGATGATTGATGTTTTAATTTTGGCTGCTGGTAAAGGCACGCGAATGCAGTCAAGCTTGCCAAAAGTCATTCAGCCACTGAGTGGGCAGCCTATGTTAAGTCACTTGCTTGAAACAACCCAGCAACTCAATCAAGTAAACATGCATGTTATTGTTGGATTTCAAGCTGATAAAGTGATGAATGCATTTGATCAACAGCCAATTAATTGGATCTTACAGGAACAGCAACTGGGGACTGGGCATGCTGTACAGCAGGCACTAACGCATTGTCATGATGATAGCCAGGTGTTAATTCTCTATGGAGATGTGCCTTTGGTAAAACACCAGACCATGGTGATGCTATTAGAAAATGCCAAACAAAGCGGCTTTGCCATGCTCACTGTTAATTTAGATCAACCGTATGGTTATGGTCGAATTGTTCGCGATCATCAAGGTCAAGTGATGAGTATTGCTGAAGAAAAAGACGCAACCCTTCGAGAGTTAGAAATCACCGAATGCAACACAGGGATCATGGCTGTTTCGTCATGCTTGTTAAAAAAATGGCTACCAAATCTTAGTAATCAAAATGCACAGAAAGAGTATTATTTAACAGATATTGTCGCAATGGCGGTAAAATCAGGAGTTGAAATATTCACGTCTCCAGCAGATCCGGAAGAAGTGCTTGGCGTCAATGATCGCGTTCAACTTGCTCAACTTGAACGTATTCTTCAAAAGAGACGTGCTGCAGCACTGCTGCAAGCAGGAGTAACTTTGATCGATCCTGCAAGAATTGATATTCGTGGTGAAGTGACTGTTGGCCAAGATGTTGTCATTGATTGCAATGTTATTTTTGAAGGAAAAGTGGTGCTGGGAGATGGTGTTTCAATTGCGGCAAATTGTGTGATTCGAAATGCCACAATTGGCAATGATGTGACGATTGAAGCATTTAGTCATATCGATATGGTTATTGTAGGTGACCATGCTTGCATTGGACCTTATGCAAGAATTCGTCCAGGAACCGTACTTTCAGAAAAAACTAAGGTTGGAAATTTTGTCGAAATTAAAAAATCAACGATTGGTGCTGGAACTAAAATCAATCATTTGAGTTATATTGGTGATGCAATAATTGAATCTAATGTGAATGTTGGTGCTGGGACAATCACTTGTAATTACGACGGAAAAAACAAACATCAAACGGTGATTAAAGACTCTGCCTTCATTGGCTCAAATGTTTCATTAGTTGCACCTGTTGAAATTGGTAAAGCAGCAACAGTCGGTGCAGGATCGACCATCACAAAAGATGTGCCTGATGAACAATTGGCATTAACACGCAGTCGACAAATTAACATGCCCTGGCAGTCGGTTAAATCAAAATTAAAATGTAGCGAAGAGAAATAAA
>JAUIKI010000200.1 GCA_030430875.1 Gammaproteobacteria bacterium
TTCCACCAGCCAATAAACTCTCTGTCATTTTGGCAACAACATATGGCTGAGAAATAGTTTGCGCATGGCCAATTGGAAGTGAACTATCTTCGTAAGCGCGATATTCAAATGCTTCATCAACAAAAATATGTCGTGGCGTGTCCAAAATGACATCTAATACAGTCTGATTTCTAATGCCATCATCACGCAATCGTTGGACTAAACGCTCTCGAATCCTGCGCGATGTTACACCAATACCTGTTAAGTTTAATCCTGCCATTTGAGTGCATCTAACCACTGTTGAATGGGTTCAAACATATCATAGCGCGTCATATCGACTTGCAATGGCGTCACTGAAACATAGCCTTCTTTAATTGCAAAAAAATCTGTGCCTGGTCCATCATCTTCGCCCTCACCTGCTGCAGCAATCCAATAGCGCTTGAGACCACGCGGATCTCGAATATCAATTAATTGGTTTGCTCGCATTCGATGACCTAGTCGAGTAAGTCGCACTCCCTTTACTTCATCAATTGGTAAGTTTGGAACGTTAACATTCAACATTGTTCTGGGGGCTACTGTCAATTTACTAATAGCCTCTACCAATTTTGCTGCTATTATAGCAGCAGTTTTGAAATGCGTCGCAGATCGACCAACCAAAGACATTGCAATGGCTGTTACACCTAAAAACCGACCTTCAAGTGCAGCAGCAACTGTCCCTGAATACAGCACATCATCACCAAGATTTGCGCCTGAGTTAATACCAGAAACCACCATTTCAGGTTTAATATCCAATAAACCACTCATTCCAAGATAGACGCAATCAGTTGGTGTCCCATCAACACTGTAATACCCGTTATTAAGCTGATAGGGATAAAGCGGCCTGGTCAACGTCAACGAATTACTTGCACCACTTCGATCACGATCTGGCGCGACAACACGAATGGTTGCGATCTCTGCAAGCGATTCACTCAACATAGCTAATCCGGGAGCATTCACGCCATCATCGTTCGATATTAATATATTCATAAGTTTCAATTATTTTGTTAGCAATACAACTGCATGAGCTGCAATTCCTTCTTCACGCCCCAGAGCGCCTAACTTCTCAGCAGTTTTCGCTTTTATAGACAATTGAGATGCATCAACGTCTAATGTACTTGCTATTAATTTAGCCATATTTGTTTTATGCATTCCAAGTTTTGGAGATTCAGCAATCACTGTAATATCAGCGTTTCCAAGCTCCCAACCAAGCTTTCGTACTTTTGCATAAACATTTTTCAATAAATCCACACTGTCTACCTGTTTAAAACGTTCATCCGTATCAGGAAAATGCTCACCAATGTCGCCTAGCGCTAACGCCCCCAACAATGCATCACAAAGCGCGTGGAGCACTACATCTCCATCAGAATGCGCGAGTACGCCAAACTTATGCGGGATAGTGATACCACCCAAAGTGATTGCATTTCCTGTAGTGAAGGCATGCACATCGTAACCATGGCCTATACGTATCATGTTTGCTGCCTAGTGAGACATTCCGTGATAATGCTGATGTCTTCTGGGTAGGTCAACTTGATATTCTCCTCATTATCTTTAACCATCGTTGGATAATACCCTAATCGCTCTACCGCTGCTGCTTCATCTGTGACCAACACATTCTCGAGAATAGCTTTTTGCATTGCCTCATATAAAATATGAAACCGAAATATTTGTGGAGTGTGTGCTAACCAAAGCTCAGAGCGATCAACCGTCTCTTTGATCACCTGAAGTGCATTAACACGTTTCACAGTATCTCGAATCGGCACACCTAGTAAACCACCGAAAATATTACTTCGCTTTGACTGACATACTGTTTTTAGTAATGTATTGACTCTTTCAACAGACACACAAGGACGACTCACATCATGTACTAAAACCCAATCATGATCAGAAGCACCTTGTAGCTTGATATAGTCCAACGCGTGCATGACAGAATAGCAACGCTCCTTGCCACCTGTAACCGTCGTAATTTTAGGGTTTTTGGCAATGGGTAAGCTTTGCCATCGTTTGTCACTGCGAGCAATTGGAACCACAATGGAACGTATTGAGTCAATTTGCAACATGCGCTCAATCGTGAGTTCAATCACTGATTTCCCCAAAATTTTCACATATTGTTTTGGTAAATGGGATTTAAATCGCTTGCCTTGACCCGCCGCAGGAAGAATCGCCCAGTTCACGGCTACATTTGGTTTATTAGATAGCATTTAAGGCTTTGACACCTCAATGATTTGATAAAAAACCTCACCTGCTTTGATCATACCAAGCACACTGCGAGCTCGCTCTTCAATTGCTTCTTTACCATTTTTCAAATCACTCACTTCTGCTTCAAGCTGCATATTCCTCTCAGCTAATAAACTATTTTCATCACCTTGAGCACGGATCTTTTGCTTGAGCGAATGAATTTCAGCAAGACTACCTTCACCAATCCACAATCGATATTGGAGCAACAAAAGGAAAATACTTAGCGTTAATATTATCCACTTCATGAGGAATTTATATTTTTGTTAGCGAGTTAAAGGCATCACGACCAGAGTATTGAGCCTGGCCATGGAGATCAGCTTCGATACGTAACAGCCGATTGTATTTTGCCACACGATCGGTCCGACACAAAGACCCTGTTTTAATTTGACCAGCAGCCGTTGCAACAGCCAAATCAGCAATAGTTGTATCTTCCGTCTCACCAGAACGATGAGAAATCACCACGCCATACCCAGCTGATTTTGCTAACTGTATAGCAGCTAATGTCTCAGTTAATGTGCCAATTTGATTAAATTTAATTAAAATGGCATTAGCTACTTGTCTTTCAATACCTTGCTGCAGAATCAGACTATTAGTTACAAACAAATCGTCCCCAACCAATTGGACTTTTTCTCCCAACGCTTCAGTTAGCAACGTCCAACCATCCCAATCACTTTCATGCATTCCATCTTCAATGGAAATAATGGGGTAATTTTTAACTAATTGACTGAGATAATCAACAAACTCTTTTGATGAAAACTCTGCAGACTCACCTTTTAGATGATATTTATTATCCACATAAAACTCAGATGCAGCACAATCTAGAGCAAGAGTAACATCTTTACCCATGACATAACCTGCACGCTCTGTTGCCTCTATAATCACATCAAGAGCAGCTTGATTTGAATCTAAATTAGGGGCAAAGCCACCTTCATCTCCAACAGCCGTGCTCAAGCCACGCTTGTTTAATATTGCTTTCAAGTGATGAAAAACTTCTGCACCCATTCGCAAACCATCCGCAAAACTATCAGCACCCACTGGCTGAATCATAAATTCTTGTATATCAATATTATTATTCGCGTGCTCACCACCATTGAGAATATTCATCATTGGAACCGGCATACTATAGCTCTTAGGTGTATTATTTAATTCTGCAAAGTGCTCAAACAAAGGGATTTTTTTTGCTTTTGCTGCGGCTTTTGCGGTTGCTAGAGAAACAGCTAGAATGGAATTTGCACCCAGTGTGGCTTTATTTTCTGTGCCATCAAGATCAATCATTCGTTGGTCAATGGCTGCTTGATCTTCCGCATCGTGTTTTAACAGGCAATTTCGAATATCCGTATTAACACGTTGCACGGCTTTTAATACCCCTTTTCCCACGTAACGCTTAGGATCTTGGTCACGCAATTCCAACGCTTCTCGCGACCCAGTTGACGCACCTGACGGCACACAAGCACTTGCCGCC
>JAUIKI010000201.1 GCA_030430875.1 Gammaproteobacteria bacterium
AAGATTTTTGGCGTTTATCAAAATAGCGTTGATGGTACTCTTCAGCGAGCCAAAATGTATTTGCAGGGACAATTTCTGTGACGATGGGCTGATCAAAGACATTATTTTTTGTCAAGGTGTCTAAAAGTTCCTGTGCGGTTTGTTTTTGCGTGTCGTTATGATAAAAAATAGCTGATCGATATTGACTGCCGATATCAGGTCCTTGTCGATTAAGTGTTGTTGGGTCATGGTTCTTCCAAAAGCATGTTAACAGTTCTTCATAGGAAATTTTGTCTGAGTTGTATGTTATTTCAATGGCCTCAGCATGGCCAGTTGTGCCAGTACAAACTGCTTGATAACTTGGCTTGTCAAGGTGACCACCAGTATAGCCCACTTTTGTGTCAATTACGCCGGCTAGCTGAGTGAAAATTGGTTCGATGCACCAAAAGCATCCAGCTGCAATCGTTGCTTTTTCTGTCATTTTTTATCTCCAGTATAGTCTTGAATAATACTTTTATTTTTGGTTGTTGGGTAGCATCGTTTGAAATCATTAACCCATAATGGAATTGTTTTGGTGGCATATCCATAGAGTGATTGTTGAAATTTTGTCGTGGTCTGTGATGGTTCCAAGTTAATTTCAATGCAATGTGTTGAGTTTTTTTGAGCAAGTTCAACAAAGCCTGCTGCAGGATAAACATTGCCTGATGTGCCAATGGCCACAAAAATATCACAAGCATGGATCGCATCATATATTTCATCCAAGCCATATGGCATTTCACCAAACCACACAATATCTGGTCGTAATGTTTGAGTTTGATTGCAGCATGGGCAGGTCGTTTGGGTTGAAATGTCGCGTTGAATTGGAAAAGTTTTCTGACAGTGTATGCATCGCATTTTTAGCAGCTCACCATGCATATGTATGAGGTTTCGACTGCCAGCTCGTTCATGCAGGTCATCAATATTTTGCGTGATTAATAATAGGTTATCTTTTAAGTGCTGTCCCAAGTCAGCTAGTGCATAGTGTGCTGCATTAGGCGCAACGTCAGTTGATAGTAATTGTCGACGGCGTTGATTGTAAAATGATTGTACAAAATTAGGGTCACGTTGAAAGGCGTCAAATGTGGCAACATCCTCAATGCAGTGATTTTCCCAAAGGCCGCCAGAGTCACGGAATGTTTGGATACCTGATTCTGCTGAAATGCCTGAACCAGTTAAAATAACGACATTAGGAATTGTTTTCATAATCTCAATTATAGCTGATTTTTTTAGATATTCAGTAGATGTCTCACGGTAAATTTCATGATTTGCTGACATGGTTTTCGGTCTAAGACTGTTTTTTTTAAAGAGCCTCTCAATTAATATGTATTTTATGAAAATAAATGATGAATAAGTTTTGACTTTAATAAATGAATAATGGAAATGGCACAACCTCTTTTAACGTTAACTGATTATGCTTATGCACTTGCCGCTGCCGGAATCATTCGAGAAAAAGACATTCCTGTTTTAATGAATTTATCTTTCGCAAATTCATCATTGCATCCACTTGAGACGATTCATCAAACATTGCAAAAGCTTGAAGAGACACCTTACTCAGCGTTGACATTAGATGAGCTGAGCGAGTGGCTTGCCACATATTCTGGTTTGAAATTCACACATCTTGATCCATTGAAAATTGATGTCGCTACAGTGACGAAGTTTGTTTCCTATGGATTTGCTAATAAGCATCAAGTTTTAGTGTTGTCTGTTGATGATGTGATTGATGTTGTTTGTGCAGATCCATTTCAGTATGACTGGCAGGTAAATCTTGAAAAAGCACTGGGTAAGCGGCTTTGCTTGCAAATAGTGAATTCTGCAAAATTACGTCGTCATATTAATGAATTTTATTCAGTAACTCAGACAATTGAGGCAGCTAAAAAAACCCACAATAAAGATTTATCGACAACATTTGAACAATGGGTTGAGCTAGGGAAGAACAATTCACATGATGCAAATGACCAACATGTAGTGCGTTTAGTCGATTGGTTATTGCACTATGCCATTGAGCAAGGAGCAAGTGATGTGCACCTTGAACCTAAACGTGAAACAGGCCACATTCGATTTCGCCTTGATGGTCAATTGCAGGACATTTATCAAATGCCTCAGGCCGTCTTCACTGCAATGTTAGCACGACTCAAAATTTTGAGTCGGATGGATGTGTCAGAAAAACGCTTACCACAAAATGGTCGTATCAAAACAAAAAATCGTCGTGCTCAAACGTTGGAAATTAGATTATCTAGTTTAGCAACCGTGTTTGGTGAAAAAATTGTAATGCGAATTTTTGATCCTGATGTGTTGATTAAATCATTGGAAAGTTTAGGGCTTGCATCCAAAGATCTCGAGAAATGGTCTGAAATATCTCAAAAGCCTAATGGTATTATATTGGTGACGGGTCCAACTGGCTCAGGAAAAACCTCAACATTGTATGCGACATTGCAATCGATAAAAAAGCCTGCTCTTAATATCTGCACTGTCGAAGATCCAATCGAAATGATAGATTCATCATTTAATCAAGTGCAAACACAAGAGCATATTGGGCTTAATTTTTCGACTGTGTTAAAAGCCTTAATGCGTCAGGATCCAGATGTGATTATGGTGGGCGAAATTCGAGACAAAGAAACAGCAGAGATGGCAATTCAAGCTGCTTTAACTGGCCATTTAGTTTTTTCAACATTGCATACAAATAATGCAGCTGGCGCAGTTACTCGGTTGTTAGACTTAGGGGTTCCAAACTATCTGATTCGGGCAACATTGAAAAGCGTTTTAGCGCAGCGATTAATACGAAAATTATGTAATAATTGTAAAAAGGAAGTATCGGTCAATAAAAACCATCTGCAAGTCTTTGAAGATCATGCGCCATTATCAACAAAAAATCTGACGTTTCTTTTTGATCCGGTTGGCTGTTCAATGTGTCGAGGCACTGGATTTCAAGGGCGTTTGGGGTTTTATGAATTGTTGGTTTTCTCAGATCAATTAATCTCGATGATTAATGAGTCAGTTGATGTGAGGTTGCTGAGTCAACGCGCGATTGAAGAAGGAATGATGCCTTTGAATCAACAGGCCATTGAAAAAGTTATTCGAGGAGAAACAAGTTTTGATGAAATTTTCCCAGTGCTGCAAACTCATTATTGATATGATGAATTAACACCTAGAGTACAGATCTACATTCTCTGGGTTAATGGAATAATTTGATTTCGTAAGAGAGGAGACGATGGCTTATTTGTGCTTAGTTAATTTAATTTAAATACATACAACATGCTGTGCTAATTTTTATATGCGTTGTTATACCGCTTTGTTATTGCATTAGTGCATTAGTGTGAAAAAAATGGCTCTACTCAACCTTATTCTTTGTAAAAGAATTTACTCTCCACCATTTTAGTGGGTTTTTACCATTAGATGCTTTTCTTGGAATATTTTTTACTATTTCTTGGCGGGAATTAATCTTCAGCAAAAATCAAATGATTTTGCTTATCTAGTGAGTAACATAATTGACTGGTTAATTTGTTTTCCATATCATTATACTTTGCTGAGATATAGATTTTCATCTAACTTGATCTGGATGTATCACGACTTGTCCCAGACATTAACTTGAGAATATTTAATAGCGGAAAAATAGCCAATAGTCTGCTTTATAGCTGATGAATATGAATTATGAGACCATTGCATTAAAACAGCA
>JAUIKI010000202.1 GCA_030430875.1 Gammaproteobacteria bacterium
TGCAGCAACATATTTTTTTGATGTATAAAACACCCAAGAAAACACCAACGACCCAATAATCAAAAGAGGAAAAGAGCATCTCTAGATCCTGGCGAATCGAACACCATGATAGACAGCAAATCAACAGGCAGAGACAGTGCTGGCAAAAGGCATATGCCAAATAGTATATTAAAAATAATAATGGTGATTTTTGCAGGAGTCATAACAAAATACTCATGTTGATTTTAATACGTTTTGTCGATGATAGAAATATGATACAGATAAATTTAGTCAAATTAACATTCTCTTTTTCACTCATTTTTCTTGCTGATAAACCACAAAATCATAGGCATATTGATCGTCTGTTTCTGGGTGTTGATCTCGCCCTATTTCAGTCCATGCTTGCCAATCGACATCCGGGAAATAGGTGTCTCCTTCAACCGTTGCATACACTTGGGTGACGTACATTCGATGGACTTTTGGCAACGCTAGCTGGTAAATCTGCGCGCCACCAATGATTAATGCTTCTTCACTGCCATCAATCAAGGCAATTTGTTGCGCCAATTGCTCGGCTTCATCCAAAGAATGCACAACCTTGACGCCATCGGCCTGAAAATCGGCTTGAGTGGTGATGACAATGTTGGTTCGCCCTGGCAGCGGTTTACCAATCGACTCATAGGTTTTGCGACCCATAATAATCGATTTCCCCATCGTCACACGTTTGAACCAACGCAAATCTTCTGGAATATGCCAAGGCAGTTTGTTACCTCGTCCAATGACAAATTGATTCGCAAATGCGACGATGAGAGATAGCTGCATGTGATATCCTTAATAATAGCTGAATTATTTAACAACCATTATTTTAACATTATCTGGAAATAAAACACGTCAACACAATTGAGTGCATCATGACAAAAACCACTATCGCAGTGTTACAAATGAATTCACAAGACCAAGTGAACAAAAACCTGGTCATTGTTGAAAATCTGGTGAAAAAAGCCTGTTTAAAAGGAGCAACACTGTGTGTGTTACCCGAGAATTTTGCTCATCTCGGTAATGCGTCTGAAAAATTATTCATCGCAGAATCACTGCAAGACAATGGCCCTATTCTGTCTTTTTGCCAAGCATTAGCCAGTCAGCACCAATGCGAACTGATCTTGGGCGGTTTTCCAGAAAAAAGTGATTGTCCTGATAAGGTGTTCAATAGTTGTATCCACCTCGATCAAACCGGCGAAATCAAAGCGGTTTATCGAAAAATACATCTGTTTGATATTCAGCTTGATGCTGACCATCATTTCACAGAGTCAGCAACAGTTGAAGCAGGCAATGACATTGTTGTTACAGACACATCCGCTGGCAAAATGGGTTTGAGTATTTGTTATGATTTACGCTTTCCTGAATTATATCGCCAACTCACCTTTCAAGGTGCCACCAGCATTGCCGCCCCTGCTGCTTTCACCTTCAAAACCGGCGAAGCACATTGGGAGATTTTACTCCGAGCACGCGCCATTGAAAATCAAGTGTATATTCTGGCTGCTGCACAAACCGGAGATCATCCCGGAAATCGTCGTTCATACGGTCATGCCTGCATTATTGATCCGTGGGGGGAGATCATTGCGATGTGTCATTCAGACAAAAATGATATAGCCATTGCAGACATTGATTTCAGTTTTTTGCAAAAAATTCGGCAGCAACTGCCGTGCTTGCAACATAAGCGACTTTGAATGCTTGATCCTATTTCGTTGATCAGGCAGAGAAATAATATGAGACCTTTGCGCTAAAAATCAATGCAAGAAAAATGAGAAAAAAAACGTCAGATTGAGGCGAAAAATGCAGGTAATAACGAGTTATTGGCCAATCTTGCAACGAAAATATGGAGGTTTAGTGCAAAGGTCTCAGAATGGGGTTTTTATTGAGTCGAGTGATAAAAACTCGGCCGCTATTGCGGCCAAGCTTTAGAAAAGTTTAATTTAAGCTATTGTGTTAATTTTTCACGCTTATCTATGAGTAGGAACTCACTGCAGAAATTTTGCGCAGAATCCATCATACGAGTCGCCACCATGCAACGTTTGGTGTACACCAAACGTTGTTATTGAACTGGTCGATGTCGTTCCCCCACATAAGTAAATACTGTTTTGTGGGTCAACAGCCACAGAAGCGCTATATTCTTGGCCAGCACCGCCGTAGTACATCGTGCGTAATCGAGTGCCAACTGGATTATACTTTGCCAAAATTGCATCAGTTATGCCATTTAATGAACCATCATATACACCTGGAGTCGCTAAGTTTTTTTGATTATTTCCACCATTAGACCAAGCAGTACCGGATAGATACACATTGCCATTGCTATCTGTGGTCATGTCCTCAATATATTCATCACCTGACGATCCCAAATAAGTACCCCACTGCCTCACACCATTTGGGCTGAATTTTGCCAAAAACATATCGAATTGGCCACCATAATTAGGTTGCGATGCATTTTGCGTCATCGAATCTGATGAGTTAGTGGACCCAGCAATATATACATTTGAGAAATTATCAAAGGCGACAGCGCCCCCTTGATCCCAACCAGCTCCACCGTAGTACGTTGACCAAATAACTTCTCCTTTCCCGCCAGCTACCCTTGCTAAATACCCATCCATCTGACCATTCATTTTTGTATCCCAAGCGCCATTTGTTGCTATACCACTTGTTGAATTCGTCCGCCCTATTATGTAACAAATATCATCACCTGGTAGGGTGCTTTTTTTACAGGCAATTTCTTTCCCATGATCGTCATTATTTCCACCGAAATACCTTGCCCAGATCATGTTGCCGGTTGACCCAAATTTTGCAATAAATGAATCATAGGTGCCGCCGTTGTATGTGTCATCTAGGCTGGGCATATTTTTTGGTATGAGGCCTGTTTTAGACTCAGTGCGACCATGCACATAGATATAACCAGGGTGAGTGTCATATTCCACAAGCGCAAACGAATGTACAATATTGAATGACAAATTATCCTCACTACCATCACCGCCAATATACCGGCCCCAATCACGAGAACCATCCGTGCGGAACTTAACTAAAAATAAATCTGATTCTCCATCACAGGTTTTATCTTCAGCATATTCAGTTGCCAAAGCTGTAGACGGGCAGTTTACTATCCCTAAAACATACACACTACCATATGAATCGACGATAAGTTTAACCCCTCTAGTATAACTATCTCCATAGTATGTGGCCCATTGCATAACACCTGCGCTATTAAATTTGGCCAGATACGCGTTCTGTGATCCGTCTAAAACAGGGGAATGCGCTAGATCAACTTTACTGGGAGGAATGATTTTTGTTGTGGATTTTGTTGTACCAAGCACATAAAAATTACCAGCCGGGTCTGTCCTAACTCGGTCTAATTCCTCACCATTTTCTCCACCGTAATAAGTCCCCCATTCTCGTGTTTGAAACGCCGATGCACTTGATGCAATAAAAGAACAAACACACACGCTTAATATAAGTAAATTCCTATAAACTGACATAAATCATCTCCGATTGTATTTCTAATAGACCTAATAAGTACATTAAATCATCAGTAAATACAAGTTTTTCATGCTAAACACATTCTCAATTAAATACTCTGGGCTAGAACAAGGGCATTTCTAACTAATTTGAGACCATTGCATTAAAAGGCAATGACTGAAAAAATGTCGG
>JAUIKI010000203.1 GCA_030430875.1 Gammaproteobacteria bacterium
AGGTACACTGTGATTTATATTAGCTTTATTTTAGTGTTGGGATTATTTCTAATCATCGGTTTGTTCTCCTTCGCCAAAAGTAAAAAGACAACTGAAGACTATCTTCTCGCTGGAAAATCAGTTCCAGCTATTCTCGTCGGCTTGTCTGCCGTTGCGACAAACAATAGTGGTTTTATGTTTATCGGCATGATTGGGCTGACCTACACAATGGGGCTTTCATCGATTTGGCTGATGATTGGCTGGGTTATTGGTGACTTCATCGCATCAATGCTGGCTTTACGTCATATTCGAAGAGTTAGCCGAAAAGAAAATATTCACTCATTTGGCAGTTTGCTTGCTCATTGGCATCATCATCCATTGAAAAAACTGAAAGCTCTTTCGGGTGTTCTGACGTTATTTTTCTTAACTATTTATGCTGCATCGCAGTTGTTAGCAGGCAGCAAAGCAGCATCTGTCCTGCTCAACTGGCCAATAGAATATGGTGTAATCATCAGCGCAGCAATCATTTTAGCGTATAGTTTAGTGGGTGGTATTCGTGCTTCAATTTGGACAGATGTCGCGCAATCCATTGTAATGATTATTGGAATGACCCTATTACTTTTAAGCATGCTCACTCAAGGTGAACATATGCTTATTGAAAAACTCTCCAATGTCGAGCCAGGTTATATGAATTTTTTTCCAGAAGGAAATTTTATTCATATAAGTTTATTTATCCTTGGCTGGCTGTTTGGTGGAATTGCCATTATTGGTCAACCACAGATTGTGATTCGTTTCATGACGCTGGATGAGAAAGCAAGTATTAATCGAATGCGATTTTATTACTATAGCTGGTTTATTCTTTTTTATGGTCTAACCATTGCGGTTGGATTGTTGTCACGATTAGTCATTCCAGAAAGCAGTGGCTTTGATCCTGAACTTGCATTACCCACTATGGCACTTGCACTCATGCCTGAAATTTTGGTGGGAGTCATGCTTGCTGCGATGTTTGCAGCCACCATGTCAACAGCTGACTCATTGATTCTTGCTTGTTCGGCTTCATTAACAGAAGATATTTTTCCCAGATCAAAACATACATTAAAAGCAGCGAAGTTTGCGACTTTTTTCATTTTAGTCATTGCCGTGATTATTGCGCTGAGTAATAACAAAACAGTATTTTCATTAGTGCTTGATGCATGGGGAATGCTAGGATCAGCTTTTGTGCCATTAATGATTATCTATGTGTTTAAGCAAAAAATACCTGAATGGTTGGCTATTTTAATGGTCATAATAGGACCTTGTGTTTTTGTGATCTGGAATTATTTTGGATTAAGCAGTTTGATTTATTCAGCAACACCAGGCATTTTATCAGGATTGGTGGTTTTCGGGATATTTCACTTAATCCATAGAGCTTCACCCATCAAAACCAAACTAAAAACATAACTTTTAAGGATTATATGAAAAAACTTTTTATGCTCTGGATCATTTTATTTAACTGCCATATATTCGCATCTGAGCCCGCACCTGAACCGTTAATTTCCTGTGTTTATTCTGACAAAACAGAAGGAAACACAATGACGCCTCATGAAGATTGCGGAAAATTAAACAGTGATGGCTTGTTAGAATTAAGCAAAGAGCACATGAAGCGCATTGCATTTGATGATGACAAACTTACTTGCATCTATGTTCATGGCGCTCAAAAAAGATTACAACAAGTGCAATATTTGCATACGTCTGGAAAAACAGTTCGCCCTTTATTTTTTGATAATGGTTGTGATTATTTTAGAGAAGGCTTAGCACGAATGATTCAAAATGATCAGCTAGGCTATTTTAATAAACAATTAGAAATTGTCATTCAAACTAATTTTGAATTTGGACTACCCTTTTCAAACGGATATGCCATTGTTTGTCACGACATAAAAGAACATGATGAAATGGAACATATTACGTACACATCAGAAAAATGCGGCATGATTAATCGTGATGGAAATATTGTTTTACAGCCTATCTATCGATCAGATGATTGGAAAGTTTTTGATAATTTTCGTGAAAAAAATCAGTGAGAGATATGGCAAACTACTGCAATTTGGTTAGTCTTGGTTTATATTTGTTAGTACAAAATCAACACACTGTCCTGGTTTTATGTATCCCCAAATACGTATATAACCACCTTCGATACTGAAAGGAATGTTATTCTGTGTTAATAGTTCTATTAAAGGTTCGGTAAAATCAGTTATCTGATTGTTTATCGACCTCCCAGTTACATCAATTCTTTTGGGGTCTATTTCAACCCATTCAATTGCTTTGTAGTCTGGGTTACCATTCATCCATTCCATATTTCCATCGTAATCACCAATTGGTTTTTGTTTTAAGTATTGTTCATTACAGAAATTAATCGCTCTCGTTGAATATAACGAGTTAGCCTTTCTTCACTTTTGATTTGATCTGGTGTTTTCATTTTTTTTATGGACTAACATTACATCATCTGCCAAATAACACCATAGCTGCAAAATCAGCACAACTAGCAAGCACGTAGCACCCTGATTTTTAACCTATAAATAATCACGAAATTTCATTTTTTTTAGCCTTGTTAGCTATTAAATCAGCTTTAGACTTGTAAAGAATCCTACACCCTAAAATAACTGAAGCCAATCTCTTAGGCAGCCGCTCTAGATCCAGAAGACCTAGATTTTTTACCTGAATCACCTGAAGCAGAACGTTTACCCCAGCGAGAGTTCTGTGGCTTATTTTGGCTGCTACTTGGGCGGCGCGAATTTTTATTGTTTGGATGTTGACGTCGACGATTATCATCATCGCTGTCACGTACCGGCTTTGTAGTGGGTAAATCAAAACCACTGATATCACCAATGGGTATTTCACGCTTGGTGAGGCGTTCGATATCACGCAATTGCTTGCGTTCATCACTACTCACCAAAGATACTGCCTGCCCACTTGCTCCAGCGCGTCCAGTACGACCAATACGGTGCACATAATCTTCTGCCACATGAGGTAAATCAAAGTTGATTACCATAGACAGCTGATCAATATCAATACCACGCGCTGCTATATCTGTAGCAACTAAAACTTGCACCTTGCCGCGCTTAAATTCTTCTAAAGCACGAGTACGCTGCGCCTGTGACTTATTGCCATGAATTGCTGCAGCATTGATATTGTCTTTACACAAACGCTTGGCGAGATTATTAGCGCCGTGCTTGGTACGACTGAACACTAACGTTTGATCAGAATTAATTTGCAGAAACTGAGTCAGAAATTCCGCCTTCTGGTGCTTCTCAATCTTATATAGTTTTTGCGAAATAGCTTCCACCGTAGAATTACGTGGTGCCACATCAATTTCTACTGGTTTATGACAAATAGTCTTGGCTAATTGACGAATATCATCAGAGAAAGTTGCCGAAAACATGAGGTTCTGACGACGCTTAGGCAATAACGCTAATATTTTGCGTATATCGTGAATGAAGCCCATATCTAACATACGGTCTGCTTCATCCAATACAAACATTTCAACGCGATCAAAATGAATCATTCCTTTATTTACGAAATCAATCAGTCTACCAGGAGTAGCAATTAAAATTTCATAAGGTTTTAATAATTTCTTTTTCTGCACATGGTAAGGAACACCACCAATAACGTTTACTATTTTTACCCTATCAAGATGTTT
>JAUIKI010000204.1 GCA_030430875.1 Gammaproteobacteria bacterium
AATTAACGTTTCATGTTCATCTAGCCAAGCATTGAAAACTTCTTCAATAGTTTGTTGTGATTGAATACGTTTTAAAATGCGCTCAGTTAATGCGCGCTGCTGCCATTCCATATCATCACGAAATGACTCGCGGGCCAGTGCTTGCCAATGATTTTCAACATCTAATTCGGAAATTAGTTGCTCAAATTCATAAAGCTCTAAATGTTCACCTAGTCGGAAATGTAATCTTACAACGTCTTTCAATGGCAATTTAAGTGCACGGCTTGCATCCACTAAACATAAAATCGAATATAAGCTATCACAGTTGCTCATATATTTAGCAAGCTCATCAGGAACAGATTGTGATTGATAGTAATTGTAATTAGATTCCCAATCTGATCTTGGTTGCCCAACTAATAAATCTGATAAATTGACTTGAATTTCTTGGATATTTTTAGAAAACTGTTCAATAATATCTGCAAGGATAAATTCTCTTCTCCGATTTCTGAGTAGCCATCTGCTTGAACGTCGAAGTAATCTAGTAATGCGCAACATCATATTTTGCTGAGTTTTAGAGGATACTTTATAATCAAGCTCTTCAATTGCACTCCAGTATTTGTCAGTTGAAAAAATACAATTGGCTGCAACATAGGCAAGAGTAACGTCATAAACACTAGCGCCAGTTGACCCCAGCATACGTTGAATATAGTTAATCCCCATTCGATTAATAATACCGTTAGCTAGTTGAGTAGCAACAATTTCACGAATTAATCGATGGTGATAAATTTGCTTGTGGTATTTCTTTGCTAATATTGAGGGAAAAGCAGTGGTCGCTTCATGTAGAAGATTTTTGTTTTCTATTAAATTCTCATCAAGCAAGAGCGATTGCTTTAAATCAAGCTTTGCATAAGCTAACAACACTGATAGCTCAGGTCGTGTTAATCCTTGGTGTTTAGCTTTTCTTTCTGTAATTATTTCGTCTGATGGTAAAAACTCAAGATCACGATTGAGTTTTCCAGCCTGTTCAAGTTTATGCATATAACGTTGGTATTCAAGCAATTGTTTTTCAGCATTTAATTCAGCAAGAGTAAGTGCTTGAGTTTGGCGGTAATTATTTTTTAATACCAAATCAGCAACTTCTTCTTCCATCTTTGCCAAAAATTGGTTGCGCTGTTTTAGTGTTAAATCTTGGCTTTCGATTAGTTCATCTAATAATATTTTTATATTAACTTCATGATCAGAGCAGTCAACCCCAGCAGCATTGTCAATAAAGTCCGTGTTAATTTTTCCTCCTGATAATGCATATTCAATGCGTGCAAGCTGAGTCAATCCAAGGTTACCACCTTCACCGATTACTTTACAATTTAATTCATTTGCATTGACACGTAATGTGTCATTTGTTTTGTCTCCAACATCACTATGTGACTCATTGCTTGCCTTAACGTATGTTCCAATTCCACCATTCCAAATCAAATCAACAGATGCTTTAAGTAAAGCACTAATTAACTCTACAGGGGTTAGTTTATTCGATTTAATATTAAAACGTTCTTGAATTTGCTTAGTGATAGTAATTGATTTCAAAGACCTAGAAAAAATACCACCGCCTTCTGAAATTACAGATGAATCATAGTCTGTCCAATTAGAACGTGGAAGATCAAAGAGACGTTGTCTTTCAATATAACTTTGACTGGCATCTGGATTCGGATCAATGAAAATTGATTGGTGATTAAATGCAGCTAGAAGTTGAATATGTTTTGATAGAAGCATGCCATTACCAAATACATCACCAGACATATCGCCAATACCAACAACAGTAAAATCTTCATGATGAATATCAACATCCATTTCTTTAAAGTGGCGTTCGACAGAGACCCAACCGCCACGAGCAGTAATCCCCATTTTTTTATGGTCGTAGCCAGCACTTCCTCCAGAAGCAAAGGCATCACCCAACCAAAAGTTACAATTGATTGATAATTCATTTGCAATATCAGAAAATGTTGCAGTACCTTTGTCAGCAGCGACCACTAAATAAGGATCATTCTCATCCCATCGAAATACTTTTTCAGGAGGCACAACATCATCAGCTTTTAAATTATCAGTGATATCAAGCAACCCTTTAATGAAAAGCTTATAGCAATGAATACCTTGTTTTAACCAAGCTTCGCGATTATTGTTATCAACAGGATTTTTAACAATAAAACCACCTTTGGCTCCCATTGGGACAATCACTGCATTTTTAACTTGTTGAGCTTTTACCAAGCCCAAAACCTCAGTTCGAAAGTCTTCCGGCCTATCTGACCAACGCAGCCCACCGCGAGAAACATTGCCACTTCGTAAGTGTACTCCTTCGACTTCTTTGGAATAGACATAAATTTCAAACAGTGGTTTTGGTAAAGGAATATTTTTGATTGCTTGTGGATTCACTTTAAATGAGAGGTAATAATTTTCTGACGTAAAAGGCATTTGAAAATAATTAGTTCGAACTGTGGCAAGAATGAGTTCTAAAAATCGTCTGAGAATTCGATCTTCATCTAAACTATCAACATCATCAATTGCAGCAATGATTTCTGTTTTAATATTTTTTACTGCAGTTTTACGTTTTTTAAAATCCAGAAATTTTTCCGGATCAAATGCAGTTTTAAATAATTCAATCAGTTTTCCTGTGATAAAGATATGTTTGCATAAGGTGTCTGATAGATAGGTTTGACTAAAACCAAAGCATAGTTGTCGATTATAGCGAGCATAGGATCTTAATATACCAATCTCATTCCAGGGAAAATATGCTTTTACTAGAAGTCGATTAAAACTATCATTATCGATGGTATCCTGCCATATTTTTAAAAACGCATCGGAAAAAATAGTCTTTATTTTTTTTGCATCAATATCACCTTCTTCGTACATTAAGCTAAAGTCATGAATCCAAGAACAATGCTGATCACTGCAAGCAACTTTATATGGATGCTCTGATAAAACTCTTAAGCCAAAATTTTCAAAAATCGGCATAATATCTGATAATGAAAGTGATGTGTGACGATGAAATAACTTGAAGTGCAATAAGTTATCATCATATTCCACTGGGTGATAGAAACTCATATCAATGGGTGATTTTTCTGTCAATCCCTCAATGTGTTCAATATCAACTACTGCGACATTAGGATTAAAGTTTTCTTGGTAACTAACAGGGAAAGTATTTATATATTTCTGATAAAAAGAATTACCGTTTTCTTCGCCAAATCGATCAACTAAAGCATCGTATAGCTTATCTGACCAAGATCGAGCGATATCAATGACTTTGGCTTCAATTTCAGCTGTATCGAAATTAATTAAGGCCTCAGGGTCGACTCGTAACACAAAATATGTTCGCGCTAAAATTGATTCAGAAAAGTAAGTAGTGAATTCAACATCTTTTACTTGCAAACCGTCGCAAAGAACTTCTTGAATCTTCTTTCGCAAATCGGTGCTGTAAATATCACGTGGAATAAATACAATTGCTGCAAAGAAGTTTCCATACGAGTTTCTGCGAATGAAAAGTCTAATGTGTCTACGCTCTTGAATTTGCGAAATTGCAACGGTAATGTGTAATAATTCTCCTGAGCTAATTTGAAATAGCTCATCTCTTGGGAAAACTTCAAGAATTTGAATGAGTTCTTTCCAATTATG
>JAUIKI010000205.1 GCA_030430875.1 Gammaproteobacteria bacterium
ATCCATAGAGGTGTCAGCATTTTTACCAATATTAATTCCTAAAATCAATTTTTTTGGTTTGTGTGCCAGCTTTTTTAATAAAAAATCAAGCCCTTTGTTGTTAAACCCCATACGATTAATTAAAGCTTGATTTGCAGGTAATCGAAATAATCGAGGCTTTGGGTTACCCGATTGCGGTCTTGGGGTAATTGTCCCTATTTCAATAAATCCAAATCCAAGTTGACTTAATGCTTGATAATATTGGCCATTTTTATCGAGTCCTGCTGCTAACCCTAAACGATTAGGGAAGTTAATTCCCATGATTTCATGTGATCCTGATAGATTTACAGTCGAAAAATCAGGCAAAAGCTTGCTTCTGTATGCAATATTTAGAGCATGCATTGATAGGTGATGACTTATTTCAGTGGGTAAGCTGAATAATATGGGCTTTAAGAGTGAATAAAGTGACATTGGGTTGAAAGCGTGCGAATTTATAAGCACTGAATTCAATCACAATCTCTCTGTTGGGACAAGTGCTGCTTGACTTAGTGATATCTGATACGAAATTGATGGGAGACTGAAGAATACAGCAATTTTACTCTATGTTTCGTTTTAATCAGCGATATAAAACCGAAGGCCACTCAAATTGGGTGGCCTTCGGTGTCCTAGTTACATCCTTGTAAACATGATTCCCTATCGACATGTTCAGTATTGTCTAAGATAGGGAATTCATCAATGTCAGTTTCACTGTATTTACTGTAGGAAATCCTCCATATTTTTGTTGAGATATTGTCCTTTTCTGCTAGCTCTATAAACTAATCGTTTCATTTCAATGAAATAGCACCATGTCCTTTGTACATAACACGATTAGCCTTACCTTCTGTACGAGGAATCGTTCTATAAGGCACAATATGCCAATCTATAGGAATCCCAAGACTTTGAGCTGTGGCGCGCTCTAATCGTGACATGAGTTGCTGTTTGCTCTGTTGATTTTCAATGATCTCACTTGATGACTCCACACAGACATCTAGCTTTGCATGAGATTTTTCACGTCGATCAACTAAAATTTGATACGTATGGCTTAATTCATCAAATGCAAAGACAATGGTTTCAACCTGTCCTGGAAATATAGACTTATTATTAACAGTTAGTACTTGCTCTGCGCGTCCAGCAGTTCGACTCATTCTAATGAGTGTGCGGCCACACTCACAGGCAAGGTGGCTTAATTTAGCCAAATCGCCAGTGCGATATCGTATCATCGGAAGCGCTTCTTTGGTGACTGCAGTAATGACTAATTCTCCAACCTCTCCCGCAGGTAATGGCTTAAGTGTTTTGGGGTCGATAACTTCAGGAAAAAAGTGATCTTCATAAATATGTAAACCATTTCTAACATGACATTCATGAGCAACCCCTGGGCCAATTATTTCACTAAGCCCATAAGTGTCATATGCTGTAATATTCCAACTTTCTTCAATACGTTTTCGAAGTGGTTCTGACCAGGTCTCAGCCCCAAAAATACCAGCTTCCAAATTAATTCGACTAAGATCCAAGTTTTGATCCTGAGCTATTTCAGCTAGTGTTAAGGCATAACTCGGTGTACATAAGAGGACATGAGCTCCTAAGTCCTCAAAAAACATCAATTGTCTGTTAGCATTACCACCAGAAACAGGCAGCACAGTCGCTCCAATTAATTCAGCGCCATATTGAAACCCTTGACCGCCAGTTGTAACACCAAAATTAAACGCATCTTGAATCAATGTTCCAGGCCTTACCCCAGTAGCAGCAAGTGCCCTAGCAATCAAATTTGACCATAAACTAATATCAGCTTTTGAATAGCCTACAACTGTTGGTTTACCCGTTGTGCCAGTTGAGGTGTGTAATTCGACAATCTGATCAATTGGGGTAGCAAATAATCCAAAAGGATAATGGTCTCGCAAGTCATCTTTTGTTGTAAAAGGAAGCTTTTCAAGATCATCTATGCTTTTAATTTCTTTTGGATGAACACCGTGTTTTTTGAAACGTTCTTTGTATGGTGAAATAGTTGATAAATATTGAATTCCAGCACTTAGTCGTTCAGATTGTAGTGCAACTATATCATAACGAGACATGCACTCTACATGTTTTTCCCAAATATATGGCTGCAAATGATGTCTTGTCTCTTGGACTTTTCTGAGTTGCATGTCTTTTTTCCTTCTAGTTATTAAGATTTAAGCAGAGCGGCGATGATGTTTGCTATCCAAATGTTTGCTGTATTGGATATATTCTTCATAAAGATCATCAATGTTTCGCACATCAAAACCATCAAACGGTTCTCTTTTTGCATTTTCAAATCGTTGGGCAAATTCAACAAAAGGTCCATATGGTAATGTTGGAGCAACAAACATTTGTTTCATTTTGGCACCATTACTATCCTCATAAGTCAATACTGGCGTCATAAACACCCAACCTGATGCAACGAGTTCCTTTTGTAGCTCTTCCATATCAGCAACTGGGTCAACATTATAAGCAGGGTGCTGTAAACCCGGACCATACCGCTTCACAAACTCATTGATAGGAGATTTTGGATCTTTGGTGACTGACAACCCTGTCATGGTTTCCCATGGGAAGTCTGGGTTTGATCCAGAGGTCAAAGCAATGTGTGATGCTGGGTAACGTTCAGTATGGACTCTTACATGCTCATGGAATCCCATCACTTCCCAACGATGAATAAAATCTTTCTCGTGGCTGTAGTGATCGACATAAGTAATATGATCAATATGACGTATTGCTCGATTAATAACAGAGTGGTTCTTCGATTGATTTTGCATATGCTCACCAATTATTTATTCGTTATTATTTTCCTTATTTGTAAAATACACCTTCCTTTTGGTGTAAGTAACTACTAATCCTAAGCATAGCTTGCTGTGCAATAAACACTCAATGCAAAAAGTGAATTTATGATAATTGAATGGTATTTGCAGATAAGTGGCTATATTGATATAGCCTAGTGTTTTTAGCGAAAATATTGTCAAAAAATAACTAACATTTGGTGAAATATTTCTGATCTGCAAATATTCTCCTTATTTTTTTCATACTTATTTCGCTTTAATCTACGATTCTAGCTATCATGTTCAATTAGGAATAAGCAATAGTATTGACACATGCCTTGTTATCAAACCGAGAAATAATTTAGTTTTTGTGGAGAAAAATCATGCCAAAAAAAATACTGATCGTAGATGACGACCCTCATATTCGTGAGGTGGTGATGTTCGCAATGAAGCGAGCTGGATTGCAAGTGTGCGAAGCACATGACGGACAGCAAGCACTAGAGCTTGCTAAGAGTTTCTCGCCAGACTTGATGATTTTAGATATTAATTTGCCAGAAAAAGATGGATTAACAGTCTGCAAAGATCTGAGAAAAAATTCAGATATTCCTATTCTCTTTCTTTCTTCTCGAGATGACGAAGTAGATAGAATTGTAGGGCTAGAAATTGGCGGAGATGATTATGTCACAAAACCTTTTAGTCCACGTGAGTTAGTCGCACGAGTTAACGTCATCTTAAAGCGAGCAAGAAATGTCACTGAATCAAGCGTTGCAGAGACTAATAAATTGACACATGGTTTACTTGTATTGGAGATTGAAACGCATCAAACACGTTG
>JAUIKI010000206.1 GCA_030430875.1 Gammaproteobacteria bacterium
GCAAAGACTTGATGTGTCTGCCAGGTGATGTGTTTATTTTGTGTAGTGATGGATTAAATAAAGTGGTCACTGATCCAGAGTTGCTTGATATTACGTTGTCTTCTGGTAGCGTTCAAGAATCTGTTAGTTCCATGTTGCATCTTGCACTTCTGAAAGGAACAACAGATGATACGTCTATCATTTGTGTTAAAGTGCCTTCGTCGTATTAAAATTATTCAAAGTATTAATAAGGGATATAGTGGCAGCCATTTTTTTCAAGTTTCTCACAAGAATAGCCATTAATGTAGCGAAAAATAGACAAGCTATTCTGCATGCTTTGAGTGGCTTTTAGCACCAAAAAATACCAAGTGTTTCTAGTTAAGTTCATCACAAATTCTGGATTAACATTTTCGACAATAATTTGTTGTCCTTTTTCTATGGCAAATGCATTTTTTTCAGCATTGATTTTGCATGAGTGTTTGTAGTCGGGGGTGGAGAAAACTGCCGTTGTCGCTGCAGACATTCTTACAAAGTAGACTTTGCTGCCAATGTGTTGATTTTTTTGGAAGGCATACGCATTAGTTGCCGTACTTTCCATGCTAATAACCTTAGCTTGATACGGTTGAAGTATGTCATTTATTTGAGTAATTCCTTGCTTTATGTGTTCAGCTTTTTTGCAATTTAATTTATTGTTTACGCGACATTTTCTGATAGCGTTTTCATAGTTATTTTGTATGGATGGGACATTTGATACAGTTTGAATAGGCTTAGATGCACTGGAGCTGCTAACAGGAAAGTTGTCCATTCTGCCGTCTGTTGCATCAATAACATTATGTATTTTTTGGCAGGAGGTTAGAGCTAACAGGCATATTATTATCAAAAATTTATTATAAATCATATGGTTGAATTGTGTTTTGTGGCTTTGAGCTAAAAACAGTTTCATTTATGTGTTATGGTGATTTGATTTGTTATACTCTCATGTTATCAGCAACATTTTATGGGGTCGAGTGAATGATGCATTCTATTGAATCTGAGGATATTCAATGTCCTTATTGTGGTGAAATAATTGAAATGATGATTGATTGCAGTGTGTTTCCTCAAGAGTATATCGAAGATTGCAGTGTATGTTGCCATCCAATTACGGTTCATGTTGAACAAAATAGTGATAATCAACTCGTTGTGTCAGTAAAACATGAAAATGCGTGATCACAGTGGTCCATTTTATGAGCCTCTGGCATAATAGTTTGTCATTTGATTAACAGAGGATAAATTTATGTCACATTCATTCAATTTTCAAGGGAAGCATGTTGTTGTAGCCGGTGGAAGTAGCGGAATCAATTTAGGCATTGCGAAGGCGTTTGCTCAAAATGGAGCCAAGCTGTTTATTTTCAGTCGATCTCAAGACAAAGTTGATGCGGCTGTTGAGTTTTTAAAAGAAGATGCTGAGAATGTTGTCGGTGCTACGGCAGATGTGCGTGATCCTGAGCAGGTCATTCAAGTGCTGAAACAAGCTAATGAAGTTTTTGGTAACATTGATGTGTTGGTGTCTGGTGCGGCGGGTAATTTCCCAGCGTCAGCAATCGGAATGTCCAGCAATGGGTTTAAGTCAGTGGTGGATATCGATTTGATTGGGACATTTAATGTGATGAGGCATGCCTATGAGTTTTTAACAAAACCAGGTGCGTCTATTATCAGCATTTCAGCACCTCAGGCATTTACTCCAGCTGAAATGCAAGTGCATGTTTGTGCTGCAAAAGCTGGTGTGGATATGATCACCCGTTGTTTGGCCATGGAGTGGGGTGCTGCTGGAATCCGTATTAATTCAATTGCACCTGGTCCCATTGAGGAAACTGAAGGCATGAAGCGGCTTGCACCAAATGAAGCTGTGAAAAAAGCTGTGCAGAAATCAGTGCCACTGGATCGCTTTGGTGAAAAACAAGATGTTGCAAACCTTGCCTTGTTTTTAGCCTCGCCTTTGTCAAGTTATATCACAGGAACAGTGATTCCAGTTGATGGTGGTTGGACCTTGCAAGGGTTTGGTCACTACATGGAGCTGATGAAACAGGCAATGGCATCATAGAATATTGCTAGCTATCACAGAAGATTTTTTGACAATTCATGGTCAGAAAATATATGTAAAAAAGATCGCGGATGAAAAATGTCTGCGATCTAAATTCTTGGTTTTGCTCCATGAAGGATTAGGTTGTGTGGAGTTATGGCGAGACTTCCCTGAAAAACTTGCTCATGCAACTGGATTATCTGTTTTATTATATGATCGATTTGGGCATGGGAAATCCGACGCAATTTTGAAGCCACGAACTGCTCAATATCTGCATGAAGAGGCGTTTGATATTCTTCCAAAAGTTTTGGATGCTTATGGTATTGAACAACCCATTTTTGTTGGGCACAGTGATGGTGGAAGCATTGCCTTATTATATGGCTCAATGTTTGCGGATAAAACAGAGGCTATTATTACCGAAGCTGCTCACACCTACGTTGATCAGCTAACACTAGCAGGCATTCAAGAGGCCGTGGTTGCCTATCAAAAAACTCGCCTAAAACAACGGTTGTCTAGATATCATGGCAACAAAACTGACGAACTATTTCATGCTTGGTGCGATACGTGGCTCGCCAAAGATTTTCTCGATTGGAATATTGTGAACAGTTTGTCTGAAATTACTTGTCCAGTGTTAGCTATTCAAGGTGAGAATGATCAATATGGTGAACAAGAACAAGCATTCAAGATTGTTCGCAATGTATCAGGGGACTCAAAATCGATGTTGATTCCCAGTTGCTACCATTCACCACATTTTGAGACAGAGACAACTGTGCTTGATGCAATTCAATCATTTATTTTTAATCTTTCATCTCCAACCACCTCAAGATATTAATCATTAACCAGATTGATAGTATAACCAAGTCTTAGGTGTGCAAAATAGAGTTTAAATAATAAAAGTTGTAGCTGTATTTTTTGCAAAAAAAGTGTGCAGGGATACAATTCTTGCGTATCTTATTAATTTATGACGAATATTCACTGACATACGAGGAATTTTTTCATGAACCATCAACAAAAATTGAGCTTATTAGGCGCTGTGTCCGCATGGGTGTTGGCTGCAGCCTGAAGGCAGTGTGTCAGTTTGATAAAAATATACCTGTAACGATGTGGATGCATTCACTGGTTTACTTCGAGCTAGGTTTGCGTTTTAAGGACAAAGCAACACAAGAGCAGACCGTTGCAGTTTTTTTACCGCAGTGGTCTTAGCGTGTTCTAGCCACATACCTGGAATGATCAAAAGACCTCGCAAGAGAGCTTTTTTGTGGGTGGATGGTTGGTGATTTGTAAAAAAGAGGAAGAATTTAAGATGAAATATATTTTTTTACTGATGAGCTCATTGATCATCAATTGTGGTATAGCGTGTGATGTGGCAGATGTTGCCAGGTTTGCCAATGATTTTGCTAAATATTACAAAGCAGGTGAGTTGGAAAAATTAGATTAGCAGTACCCGTTATCCCATCCGGTGCTTGTCAAAATAGAACATTCAATTGATTCTGATGCAGGTGAGCAACAGCGTTTCAAAACATTTTCAGCCATACAATCCTGGCTGAATTAAAAAATAAC
>JAUIKI010000207.1 GCA_030430875.1 Gammaproteobacteria bacterium
ACCAAAACTCGCTCAACGTATCAAACGTGACTTGGATTACTACTTAAGTGACAACTGACAGAGTTGGGAATTGCAACCGGATGGCAGCTATATCCAAAATCAACCTACAGGCAATGCAAAAGAAAAAACAGCACAGCATTTGCTGCTTGCAACATATGCTAGCTAATTCTATGTAAACTGAGGGCTTTCCAATAGCTAAAAGTAATAAAAGAAAATTAGTAACGAATATTAAAGTGACAAATGCCATTGATAATCGAGACCATTGCATTAAAAGCCAGCGACAGAAAAATGAGAAAAAAAGATTCAGATTAAGGCGAAAAATGCAGGTAATAACCAGTTATTGACCAATTTTGCAACGAAAATATGGAGATTTTTAACCATTTTTATCGTTGTAGTTTTAATGCAATGGTCTCTAATCACTTTGTGAGTAAAACATGAAGTGAATGTAACAGCCTCAATTTACATTCACTTCAAAAAGAACCAATTCAAAGCCTTCAGATCGCAGATAGTCCTGCTCACTCTCTAAATCAGCATGTGTCAGTGGACGACTATCCAACCAACTTGCCGGAAACTCCAGCAGAATTTGTTGTGATTTAACTTGAATTTTTACCGGAATAGTGTCATCACTTCTAGCTCGATGCAGCAGAACTGAAAGACGCAGCAAAATAATCAGCATTAATAATCCATCTGCCACTTCATCGTTAAAGTTTGCTAATAATGCTTTTGTGAATTTGCGACGATGCAGCCTGACCAACACGGCCAACACCTGTTGTTCATAACGCGAAAAACCTGACAAATCTGAATATTGAAGCAAATATGCGCCATGCTGCTGAAATTGGGTATGCGAAATTGCCAAACCAATTTCATGCACCATCGCAGCCCATCGCAACATATCATAATAGAAAATAGAATCGACACCGCAATGATCAGCAATTTGATCATATAGAATCAATGCTGTTGATTTTATACGATCTGCATGCTCTGCATCAACAAAGTAGCGCTCCATTAAACTCAATGTTGTGCGCTCACGAACGTCTTCGTGCTGAATGCGCCCCATAAGATCATACATAACGCCTTCGCGTAGCGCACCATCTGAAATTAATAACTCTTCAATTTCAAGTGCTTGAAAAATTGCATATAAAACTGAAAAACCAGCATGAAACGTATTACGTCTTGCGCTATCAAGTCCCACTAAATCAATTTCATCAAAATGCTTATATCTAAGTAATTTTTTGTATAACTTATCCATCCCTTTTTTTGTGATAACTTGATCTGACCAGCCACCTAAACGCAACACTTTACTAATTGCTCGAATTGAGCCTGATGATCCAACACAGCTTGTCCAAGCTTGTTTTTTAAATGATTTTTGCACCATCAGCAATTCACGTCTTGCTCGAGTAATTGCTTTTTGCATACGTTTTTCCGACACTTCGCCATTAGGAAAAAATCGTTTAGCATAAGCAACACATCCCATAGAAAGACTTTCAAGCATCATTGCTTCGAATTTTTCACCGATGATTAGCTCTGTACTGCCTCCACCGATATCAATCACTAAACGTGAGCCGCCATCGTCAGCCATAGAATGCGCAACACCTAAAAAAACCAATCGAGCTTCTTCCCTCCCTGAAATAATCTCAATTGGATATCCCAGAGATTTTTCTGCTTTCATTAAAAACTGCTGACCATTTTTGGCAACTCGTAGCGTATTAGTCCCAACAACTCGAATTCGTGACGCTGCAACGCCCTCAAGTCGTTCTGAAAATCGCATCAAACAATCCAAAGCACGAATTTGACTTGGCTCATCTAGAAAATTTTTTGCATCAAGGCCAAGTGCTAATTGAACTTTTTCACTTAATTTATCAATTACCCGAATTTCAGATTGCATTTGCCTAGCAATTACTAAGTGGAAGCTATTTGACCCCAAGTCAACTGCTGCCAGTAAATCACTCTCTTGTAAATCATCAACTTTCTTTGTCATTGAAAAAACTTCCTTGATTTTTAATTAAAAGGCCTTATAACAGTAGTTGATCTGACTGAAAAACAAAAAACACAAATCATTACCAAATCAGTTGATTCAGTAAAAACAGATGCTATGATAGCATTAGATGACATATCGACAGCAACAAATCAATGGAGGAAAAGTAATGAGTGAACATATTATTAACGTAAATGATGAAAATTTTGAGGCGGAAGTTCTGCAATCTTCAGTCCCTGTATTAGTTGACTTTTGGGCTGAATGGTGTGGTCCGTGCCGCGCTATAGCACCTGTCGTTGATGAAATTGCTAATGACTACCAAGACAAAGTAAAAGTTTGCAAATTTAACACTGAAGAAGGTGAAAAAATTCCGGCACAATATGGAATTCGTAGCATCCCGACCTTAATGATCTTCAAAAATGGCAGTCAAGTTTCTGTCAAAAGTGGTAGACTCACTAAATCTGAATTAGCAGCGTTTATTGATACGTCTATCTAAAACAACCAAAGACATGCCAACGCATTGCAGTTTGGTATGTCTTTTGGTATGATTGCTTGACAAATGGAATCAGTTGTCTATATTTTTTCAGTAACAGCTTTCAACACGCTTTCTTTCCTGTATTAAATAACTAACCTAATCAATTCGAAACTGGCATCCAGCCACTGCTTTTCACAACCCACTATAAATCTTTTATGAATCTAACTGAACTTAAACAAAAAACCGTTCCTGAACTGCTTGCCATCGCAGAAAACATTGGACTTGAAAATCTTGCACGCTCTCGAAAACAAGATGTTATTTTTAGTATTCTAAAGCGACACGCCAAAAGTGGTGAGGATATTTATGGTGATGGTATTCTAGAGATTTTACAAGATGGGTTTGGATTTTTGCGCTCATCTGACAGCTCTTATCTTGCAGGCCCGGACGATATTTATGTATCGCCCAGCCAAATTCGCCGTTTTAACTTACGCACAGGTGATACAATTTCAGGCAAGATTCGCCCCCCTAAAGAAAGCGAACGCTATTTTGCTCTACTGAAAGTCAACGAAATTAATTTTGACCGACCTGAAAACGCAAAAAATAAAATCTTATTTGAAAATTTAACCCCGCTTTTCCCACAAGAACGCTTAATCACAGAGTTGGGAAATGGTAGTACTGAAGATTTGACTGCTCGCATCATTGATCTCATATCGCCAATTGGAAAAGGTCAGCGTGGACTCATCGTTTCGCCACCAAAGGCAGGTAAAACCTTGATGCTCCAAAATATTGCACTCTCAATTACCCGGAATAACCCAGAGTGCATCATGATTGTCTTACTTATCGATGAACGTCCAGAAGAAGTCACTGAAATGAAACGTTCAGTGCGTGGCGAAGTGGTTGCCAGCACCTTCGATGAACCACCAGTCAGACATGTGCAAGTAGCTGACATGGTGATTGAAAAGGCAAAACGCTTAGTTGAACACAAAAAAGATGTCGTTATTTTACTCGACAGTATTACACGATTGGCACGTGCTTATAATACGGTTGTTCCACCCTCAGGAAAAATTCTTTCAGGTGGTGTGGATTCTAATGCACTCCATAAACCCAAGCGTTTCTTCGG
>JAUIKI010000208.1 GCA_030430875.1 Gammaproteobacteria bacterium
ATATTTCCAGTAACCATAACATCAAACTGTTTTGGCGCCTTGACTAATTGCATGGCTGCATTATCAACATACATGTGAGTTAGTTCAACATCAGGATATTCTTTAGTAAGCTCATCCATAACTTCCCGCCACAACCGGGTGACTTCCAGCACATTAGCTTTATCGATCGAGCAAAGTCGATTTTGACGCTGTCTTGCCAATTCAAAAGCAACCCGTCCAATTTTTTTAATTTCAGTTTCATTGTAAATATAGGTGTTATAACCTTCTCTATCATCATTTTCTAAATGCCGAATGCCACGAGGTTCGCCAAAATAAATTCCTCCGGTTAACTCTCTGACAATCAAAATATCCAATCCAGAAACAATCTCGGGCTTTAATGATGATGCGTTTGCTAATTGTGGATATAAAATCGCTGGACGCAAGTTTGCAAATAGTTTTAATTCAGCTCGCAATCCCAACAAACCTTGTTCAGGCCGCAAGCTCATATCCAATGTATCCCATTTTGGACCACCAACCGCCCCTAGAAGCACAGCATCAGCTTTAATTGCTTTTTGCAAAGTTTCATTGGGTAATGGTAAACCGTATTCTTCAATTGCAACACCACCAACAAGACCTGTTATTAATTCAATGGGTAATTGAAATTTAACAATTGCCGTTTCCAAAATTTTAACTGCTTCAACCATCACTTCTGGACCAATACCATCACCGGGTAAGATTAATACTGTTTTTGACATATTTTTTCCTAACTGTTTCTTCATTTAAACATAAAAATCATGCATTCATCATTGCCACAACCAAGGAGCTTCTTTCTGACGCTTTGTTTCATAGGCACGAATAGCATCGACATCTTTTAGCGTTAAACCGATATCATCAAGACCGTTTAGCAAGCAGTGTTTTCGAAAAGCATCTACTTCAAACTCAATCGTCTCATTTTGATGCGTCAAAATAGTTTGTTCCGATAAATCAACGCTAAACTTTGCACCAGGATCCGCAAAAACAGCTTCAAATAATTGATTAACTTTTTGTTCAGGCAAGACAATGGGTAACAAGCCATTTTTGAATGAATTATTGAAAAAGATATCAGCAAAGCTGGGAGCAATAATCACTTTAAACCCATAATCAACAAACGCCCAAGGAGCATGTTCACGACTTGAACCACAACCAAAATTTTGTCTTGCTAGTAATATTGTTGATTGCGCATAGGCAGGTTGATTCAAAATGAATTCTGGATTCACTTTTCGCTCGGCTGGATTTTGACCAGGATAGCCCTCATCAAGATAACGCCATTCATCAAATAAGTTTGGTCCAAATCCAGTTCGTTTGATGGATTTTAAAAATTGTTTTGGAATGATTTGATCGGTATCAACATTGGCTCTATCCAATGGTGCAACTACTCCATTTATGACGGTAAATTTTTCCATAGTTATCTCATTTTAGCTAAAAATAATATTGCCCAAAAAATACTTAAATCAACTCACGCACATCAACAAAATGTCCATAAATAGCAGCCGCAGCTGCCATGCCAGGACTCACTAAATGAGTTCTACCTCCATGACCTTGACGACCTTCAAAATTTCGATTTGAAGTGGACGCACAATGCTCACCAGAACCCAACTTATCTGGATTCATAGCGAGACACATCGAGCAACCTGGGTCACGCCATTCAAATCCAGCATCAACAAAAATCTTGGCTAAACCTTCTTGCTCAGCTTGTTGTTTCACTAGCCCAGAACCTGGGACCACCAAGGCTTGCTTAATGGATTTTGCAATTTTTTTACCGTCAAGAATCTGCGCTGCAACACGCAAATCTTCAATGCGCGAATTCGTACACGATCCAATAAAAATTTTATCCAAGTGGATGTCAGTAATCGCCTGTCCTGGTTTTAGGTTCATATACTTTAATGCATGCAAATAACTATCACGTTTAATTGAACTGCCAGCTGCTTCTGGATCAGGCACATTAGCATCAATACTTGCAACCATTTCAGGTGATGTTCCCCAGCTTACTTGTGGTTTAATTTCACTTGCATTAAGTGTCACAGTTTTATCAAATTTGGCATCAATATCACTGGTTAATTGACGCCAATTAGCCACAGCTTGCTCCCAAAAATCACCTTTTGGAGCAAGAGGTCGACCGTTTAAATAAGCAATGGTTTTTTCGTCAACTGCAATCAAGCCTGCACGTGCCCCAGCTTCAATTGTCATATTGCAAACGGTCATTCGTCCCTCCATGGAAAGCGCTTGAATAGCAGTGCCTGCAAATTCAATAGTATGCCCTGTTCCACAATTCGCATATTTTTCATTTTGCGTTGAATTAAACATTGCGTCGCTAACACGTGTTCAACTTCAGAGGTTCCCACCCCATGTGCAAGCGAAGCAAACGCACCATGGGTTGAAGTATGTGAGTCACCACACACCAACGTAGTGCCTGGCAGGGTGATACCTTGTTCTGGACCAATAATATGCACTATGCCTTGGCGAATATCCGTTAATTTAATTTCATTAATGCCAAATTCATCACAATTTTCGTCCAATGTTTGTAATTGAATTTTAGCAACGGGATCTGACACACCATCAACACCAAGTTTGCGATTGATCGTTGGGACATTGTGATCAGGAACAGCTAAATTAGCGGCTATACGCCAAGGTTTTCTGCCAGCCAAACGCAGCCCTTCAAATGCTTGTGGCGAGGTGACTTCATGTAATAGTTGTCTATCAATATAAAGCAAAGCTGTGCCATCTTCTCGTTCTTTGACAACGTGGCTATCCCAAATCTTGTCGTATAAAGTTTTTGCAGACATTTTGTTACCTAAACATTATGGATAATATAGTTCATTGCCTTTTAGCGCAAAGGTCTCAAATCATTTCAATATCGACGATACTGGATTTGATTGAGTTGGTTCAAACCACGCCAGTTTATCTTGCAATTTTACAACCTCGCCAATGATTAATAAGCTCGGTGCTTGAATGTTTTGATCATGAGCTAATGCCACAATAGACGCCAATGTCCCTATTATAACGCGCTGACGGGCTGTTGTTCCACTCTCAATCACTGCAACTGGCATATCACATGACATTCCGTGATTCTGCAGATTTTTGCTAATGATGGGTAAACTGGCAACTCCCATGTAAATTACTAAGGTTTCAACGGCATTAACTAAGCTTTTCCAGGGTAAATCACACACATTGTCCTTCATGTGTCCGGTGACAAAGCGCACTGATTGCGCATAATCACGATGTGTGAGTGGAATTCCTGCATAAGCTGCACAACCCGATGCAGCAGTAATACCAGGAACCACCTGAAAAGGAATATTATGCTGAATTAGCTCTTCAATCTCTTCACCACCTCGACCAAAAATAAATGGATCGCCCCCTTTGAGGCGCAGCACATGCTTACCATCTAGCGCATAATCAATTAATAATTGATTAATTTCTTTTTGCGGAACGGGGTGTGATTTTGGTAATTTGCCCACATTAATTTTTTCGGCATCTCGACGCACTAATTCAAGAATTCCAGGGCTTACTAATCGATCATAAAAAACCACATCAGCTTGTTGCATCAATCGCA